>CAJYKY010000459.1 GCA_913775005.1 uncultured Achromobacter sp. | reverse complement strand
CGCCCTTCCGGCTGTTTCCCGGCAAGGGCGCGTACATGATGCGCGACATCGTCCGGCTGGCCGACAAATATGGCGTGGTCTATCACCGCCCGCGTCAGTTCCCGCGCATGAGTGTGCTGCCCGCGCGTATTGCCCTGCTGGGGCAGGACCAACCGTGGGGCCGGGACTTTTGCGTGGCCGTCTTTCGCGCCAACTTTCAGCACGATCTGGATATCCAGGCTGAAGACGTTGTACACGGCTTGTTGTCAGACCTGCGGCTGGATGCGGATGCGCTGATTGCAGAAGCCAAGACCGATGCGGCCAAGAACGCGCTGTACCGCCAGGTGGACCGCGCGCGCACCTTGGGCCTGTTCGGTGCGCCGACCTTCTTTGTCGGCGATGAAATGTTTTGGGGTAATGACCGTCTGGAAGACGCGTTGGAGTGGGCCAGGAAATGAAAAACGCAAGCAGTGCCTATCGCGGCACACCCATGCCGGGTGGCCGTTCGTTCACGCAATTTCGCGCCGCCCGGATCCGCCGGGTCGCATTCCAGTGGAAGCTGGCGGAGCAGGCCGACACGTCGCCCGGCGCCGATCAGGCCGAGGCAAAGAGCAACGGCAAGAGCAAGGGCGGTTCCTTCACCCCTTCGTAACCGGCGCGACGTTCGCCCATTCCTCGTCGGAGTACAAACGCGACCGTAGCAAAAAGCGTTTGCCTTCCGCGCTATCCAGCGAGAAAGCCCCGCCGCGTCCCGGCACGGCGTCAATGATGAGCTGCGTGTGTTCCCAATAGGCGAACTGGTCTTCGCCCATGTAGAACGGGCAGCCTTCCAGCTGCCCCAGCAACACGTCGGAACCGCCCACCATGAATTCGCCCTGCGCATAGCACATGGGCGAGCTGCCATCGCAGCATCCGCCGGATTGGTGGAACATCAGCGGGCCGTGCTTGGCGCGTAGCGTATCGATCAGCGCGCGCGCCTCGTCGGTGGCGACCACGCGCGGCGTCTGTTCTGCCATGGGGTGTCTCCTGTCTGACAAGCGATCAAAAGAGAATGCGCGCCGGGCGTGTGCCGCCCGGCGCGCTGGCCCGGCCGGAGCGATCAGAAGAAGCCGAGCTTCTTCGGCGAATAGCTCACCAGCAGGTTCTTCGTCTGCTGATAATGGTTAAGCATCATCTTGTGATTCTCGCGTCCAATGCCGGATTGCTTGTAGCCGCCGAACGCAGCGTGCGCGGGGTAGGCGTGATAGCAGTTGGTCCATACGCGCCCGGCCTTGATCGCGCGGCCCATCCTGTAGCACGTGTTCGCGTCGCGTGACCACACGCCGGCGCCCAGGCCATAGAGCGTGTCGTTGGCCAGCGCCAGCGCATCGTCGGCGTCCTTGAACGTGGTCACCGCCACCACCGGTCCGAAGATTTCTTCCTGGAACACGCGCATCTTGTTGTGGCCCTTGAAGACGGTGGGCTGCACGTAATAGCCGCCTTCCAGCGCACCCTGCATCTGCGCGCGCGATCCGCCCGCCAGCACGTCGGCGCCTTCCTGCTTGCCGATGTCCAGGTACGACAGGATCTTTTCCAGCTGCTCGGTGGACGCTTGCGCGCCCAGCATGGTGTCGCCGTCCAGCGGGTTGCCCTGCTTGATCTCGGCCACGCGCTTCAAGGCGCGGTCCATGAACTTGTCGTACAGCGATTCCTGGATCAGCGCGCGGCTGGGGCACGTGCACACTTCGCCCTGGTTCAGCGCGAACATGACGAAGCCTTCCACGGCCTTGTCCAGGAAGTCGTCGTCTTGCGACGCCACGTCGGCAAAGAAGATGTTGGGAGACTTACCGCCCAGCTCCAACGTGACCGGAATGATGTTCTGCGAGGCGTATTGCATGATGAGCCGGCCGGTGGTGGTTTCACCGGTGAAGGCGATCTTGGCGATGCGCTTGCTGGAGGCCAGCGGCTTGCCGGCTTCCAGGCCAAAGCCGGTCACTACGTTCACGACCCCGGGGGGCAGGATGTCGCCGATCAGTTCCATCAGCAAGAGGATGCCCAGCGGCGTCTGCTCGGCCGGTTTCAATACCACGCAGTTGCCGGCGGCCAGGGCGGGCGCAAGCTTCCATGCGGCCATCAGGATGGGGAAGTTCCACGGGATGATCTGGCCCACGACGCCTAGCGGCTCGTTGAAGTGGTAGGCCACGGTGTCGCTGTCGATTTCGGACAAGCCGCCTTCCTGGCTGCGGATGCACGAGGCGAAGTAGCGGAAGTGGTCGATGGCCAGCGGGATGTCGGCGGCGCGCGCTTCGCGGATGGGTTTGCCGTTGTCCCAGGTTTCGGCGGTGGCCAGGCGTTCGAGGTTGGCTTCCATCACGTCGGCGATCTGCATCAGCATGCGCGCGCGTTCGGCGGCCGGGGTCGCACCCCATTTGGGCGCGGCGCGATGCGCGGCGTCCAGCGCCAATTCAATGTCGCGTTCCTTGGAGCGTGCGTTGCGGCTCAGCACCAGGCCCGTCACGGGGGTGACGTTATCGAAATACTCACCGTCTGCCGGCTTCTGCCACTTGCCATCAATGAAGTTGTCGTACTGCGTTTTCAAGTCCAGACGGGTGCCGTACGAGTCCGGGGTGATGCGGGTCGCGATGTCCATGCTTGTCTCCGTATTGTTGGGATAGCGGCAGTCGGCTGCCTATCCGCTATCAAGCAAGGACCATGCCAAGTTGCGGGCTTCCCCGCTAGACAGCCCGCTTCACGCGTGCGAAAGTAGATTTCGTGCCGCCCGGGCCGCCTCAACGCAAGGCCGCCTTTTCATAAGTTGTCTTTTTTTGCGACAGTGTCGCGAAACAGGTGTCGCAGAACACCTGGCCTAGGAGACATGCATGGCCTCTCATTCCCGTCAGCACGCGCTGACGCAAGCGCGCCTGCTATTCAACCAGCAGGGCGCGGTGCCTGGCGGCATCGTCGCCGAACCGATCCTGCGTTCCTGGCGCCGCTGCGCCGACCTGGGTTTTGACATGCGCGGCGTGCGCCGCGCAGAACTGATGACGCAAGGTGAATTGCGCGAAGCCCAGCAACGCAACGAGGCCTTGCGCAGGCTGTCCGAACCGGCCATGTCCTATTTGCGGCGCGAAGCCGGCGGCAATGCCAATCTGGTGATTCTGTCTGACGCGCAAGGGCTGGTGCTGGACAGCGGTGGCGACACCGGTTTTGCCAGCCGCGCTTCGCGCGTGGCGCTGATGCCCGGCGCGCCGTGGGACGAAGCCGCGGCCGGCACCAACGCCATTGGCACTGCGCTGGTCGAAGGCCGGCCCATCGCCGTGCATGGTGCAGAACACTACTTCGAACCCAACCGCATCCTGACCTGCGCGGCCGTGCCCATCACCGACAGTGAAGGCCGCACGCTGGGCGTGCTGGATCTGTCCAGTCAGGCGCGCGACATCCGCCCGGATGTGCTGACGCTGGTGCGCGCCGCGGTCGATGTCATCGAACACGGGCTGTTCGAACAATCCTACGAACACTACGCCGTGCTGCGTCTGCATTCTGAGCACTCGGGTTTGGGCGCACCGGGTGAAGGCCTGCTGGCGTTTCAGGGCGACCTGCTCGTCGGCGCCAACCGCCGCGCCTTGCAGGCGCTGGGGCTGGCCGCCACTGCGCTGGGCGTCTACCGCTATGCCGATGTGTTCGACGGCGAGCTTGAACGCTGCCCCGATGCGGCGGGGCGCGTGCATACGCGCACGGGCATGAGCTATCACGCGCGCTTGCGGCTGCCGCGTTCACGGCCGCCGCAGCCCGTGTTGCCCGCCTTGCCTGCCGCCGACGCGACGCGCCCGGGCGCACCCAGTTTCGACGCGGCCACGCTGGGTGCGCTGGCGCGCGCGGTGCATCTGTCTGACGCGGGCGTGTCCATCTTGCTGCAAGGCGAAACCGGCGTGGGCAAAGAAGTCTTCGCGCGGCAACTGCATGCGCGCAGCAAACGCGCGGCCGGCCCGTTCGTTGCGGTGAACTGCGCTGCGCTGCCGGAAAGCCTGATCGAATCGGAACTCTTCGGCTACGAAGACGGCGCCTTCACCGGCGCGCGCCGGCAGGGTAGCAAAGGCTTGCTGCGGCAAGCGCATGGCGGCGTGTTGTTCCTGGATGAAATCGGCGACATGCCGCTGCTGCTGCAATCGCGTCTGCTGCGCGTGCTGCAAACGCGTGAAGTGTCGCCCTTGGGCGCAGCGCGGCCCGTGCTCGTGGATTTTGCGCTGGTGTGCGCCACGCATCGCCCGTTGGCGCACGAAGGCCCGGATGCGCCCGTGCGCCCCGATTTGTATTTCCGCATTGCTGAATACACCGTCACGCTGGCGCCGCTGCGCGCGCGGGCCGATCGCCTGGAATTGCTGCGGTCGCTCTGGGCGGCACACGGCGCAGGGCGCGCGTTGCCGGCGCGTATCGAAACGCGGCTGGCGGACTACGCCTGGCCAGGCAACTACCGGCAGTTGGCGGCCGTGCTGCGCACGTTGTACGTGCTGGCGGGGCCTTCTGGCGTGGTAGAGGAAGACATGCTGCCGGCTGAGCTGCGCGCGTCTGCCGACGCGTACCTGCCGGCTTGCGATGTGGCGGCGGCGGGCCAGCGCGATCTTGCAAGCCGCGCGGTGCCGCCTGATCTTCAATCCATGACGGATGCGGCGGTGCGCGACGCCTTGGCCGCGCATGGCGGTAACGTCAGCCGCGCGGCGCGTGCGCTGGGTGTGCACCGCAGCACCGTGTATCGGCGCGCCGCTGCGCTAGGCTCGGCCAAGACGCGCTAGCGTCGGGCATCGCCCGGCCGCTGGGTCCGCGCTTAGCCCATCAAGCGCGCGAGTTCCGCACCCGGATCCTTGGCGCGCATGAACGCTTCGCCCACCAGGAAGGCGTTGACCTTGTGGTCGCGCATCAGCTTGACGTCTTCCGGCTTCAAAATGCCGCTTTCGGTCACGACACGCTTGCCCGCCGGAATGTTGGGCAAGAGGTCCAGCGTGTTCTTCAAGCTGGTTTCAAAGGTGCGCAGGTTGCGGTTGTTGATGCCCAGCAGCGGCGTCTTCATGGTCAGCGCCACATCGAGCTCGCGCGCATCGTGCACTTCTACCAGCACGTCCATGCCCAATTCCATGGCCAGCGTTTCGTAGTCGCGCAGTTGCGTAGGCGTCAGCGCGGCCACGATCAGCAGCACGCAGTCGGCGCCCATCGCACGCGCTGCAATGATCTGGTAAGGATCGATCACGAAATCCTTGCGCAGCACGGGCAGCGAGCACGCGGCGCGCGCCTGGCGCAGATGGTCGTGCGAACCCTGGAAGAACTGCACATCGGTCAGCACTGACAGGCAGGCCGCGCCGTGTACAGCGTAGGTCGAGGCGATGTCGGCCGGGGCGAAGGTGTCGCGCAGCACGCCCTTGGAGGGTGAGGCTTTCTTGATTTCGGCGATGACGCCGGCCTTGCCTTGTGCAATCTTGTCTTCAATGGCTTGAGCAAAGCCACGCACATCTTGCCGTGCCTGCGCTTCGCGCAGGACTTCGGCTTCGCTGCGCATCTGGCGAGCGGCGGCGACTTCCTCGACCTTGACGGCGAGGATCTTCGCGAGAATATCGTTCATTTCAGGAATTTCCGGGTGGTTGCGCAGAATTCTTCCAGCTTGGCTCGCGCCGCACCGGTGGCAATCAGTTCAAATGCTAGCGCTAAGGCTGCGGGAATGGAATCGGCTTTATTGCCGGCGTAGATCGCCAGACCTGCATTCAGGGCGACGATATCGCGGGCCGTGCCCTCGACATTGTTCAGCGCCTCGATGACAAGTTCGCGTGACTGCTCGCGATTGGACACCTTGATGGACCGGTTGGACATCATGGATAGCCCGTAGTCCTCGGGGTGGATTTCATATTCCCGTATTTGACCATCTTTCAATTCGCCCACCATTGTGGCGCCGCCCAGCGAGGCTTCGTCCATGCCGTCCTTGCCGTGCACGACCAGCACGTGACGCGATCCCAGCCGTTCCAGCACGCGCACCTGGATGCCGACGAGGTCGGGGTGAAATACGCCCATCAGCTGGTTGGCTGCGCCGGCCGGGTTGGTCAGCGGCCCCAGGATATTGAAGATGGTGCGCACGGCCAGCTCTTTGCGCACGGCGGCCACGTTCTTCATGGCGCCGTGGTGTGCGGGGGCGAACATGAAGCCGATGCCCGTCGTCTGGATGCATTCGGCCACTTGTTCGGGCGTCAGCGTCAGATTGGCGCCCAGCGCTTCCAGCACGTCGGCGCTGCCGCTGGACGATGACGCGCTGCGGTTGCCGTGCTTGGCAATCGGCACGCCGGCTGCCGCAGCCACGAACATGGCGGTGGTAGAAATGTTGAACGTGTGGCTGCCGTCGCCGCCCGTGCCGCACATGTCGAGCAGGTCTTGCGGGTTGGGCGTGACCACTGGCGTGGCAAATTCACGCATGACCTGGGCGGCCGCGGTGATCTCGCCAATGGTTTCCTTCTTGACGCGCAGGCCCATCAGCAAGGCGCTGGCGATCTGCGGCGACATTTCGCCGCGCATCAGCATGCGCATCAGATGCAGCATTTCGTCGTGGAAAATTTCGCGGTGTTCGATGCAACGCGTCAGGGCTTCGGTGGGGGAAATGGTCACGATGCGTCCTTCTTGTCTTAGGCGAGGTTCAGAAAATTGCGCAGCAGGGCATGGCCGTGCTCGCTGAGCACCGACTCCGGATGAAACTGTACCCCGTACAGCGGCAGCGTCTTGTGACGCACGCCCATGATGTCGCCATCGGGCGCGGTGGCCGTGACGGCCAGGCAGTCGGGCAGGGTGGCGGGGTCGATGGTCAGCGAGTTGTAACGGATGACGGTGTACGGCGTGGGCAGGTCCGTGAAGATATCGGTGCCGGTGTGCGAGATGCGCACGGTCTTGCCATGCATGATCTGCTGCGCCCGCACAATGTTGCCGCCGTACGCCGCGCCGATGGCCTGATGCCCCAGGCACACGCCCAGGATGGGCTTCTTGCCGGCGAAGGCCTGGATGGCGGCCACCGAGATGCCGGCCTCGGCTGGCGAGCACGGGCCGGGCGACACGCAGATACGGTCCGGGTTCAGCGCGGCAATCTCTTCCAGCGTGATCTGGTCGTTGCGCGCCACGCGCACGTCTTCGCCCAGTTCGCCAAAGTACTGGACCAGGTTGTAGGTAAAAGAGTCGTAGTTATCGATCATCAACAGCATGTTTCTCTCCGTGCGGACGGGGTTCGTTGTGGCCGTGGCCGGAATCAGATGGGTTCGTCCAGGCCGTGCTGGACCTGTTCGGCGGCGCGTAACACCGCACGTGCCTTGGCTTCGGTTTCTGCGTATTCGGCTTCGGGGTTGGAGTCGGCCACGATGCCGGCGGCGGCCTGCACGTACAGCGTGCCGTCCTTAATGACGCCGGTGCGGATGGCAATGGCCACGTCCATTTCGCCGCCATAAGACAGGTAGCCGGCCGCGCCGCCATAGATGCCTCGGCGCACGGGTTCGAGTTCGTC
>CAJYKY010000458.1 GCA_913775005.1 uncultured Achromobacter sp. | reverse complement strand
GATCAACTGGATCGATACCGCCGCGGTGTACGGCTTGGGCCATTCCGAAGACATCGTGCGCCGCGCCTTGGCGCCGATGGCGCCCGCTGAGCGTCCGTACGTATTCACCAAATGCGGTCTGACGTGGTCCGACGGCAATCCGCAGGCGATGCCGCGCCGCACGGGCGCGCCCGCCAGTATCCGGCGCGAGCTTGAAGGATCGCTGCGCCGGCTGGGCGTGGAACGCATCGACCTCTACCAGATGCACTGGCCTGCCGGCGATGGCACGCCGATTGAAACCTATTGGCAGACCTTGATGGACTTGAAGCAAGAGGGCAAGGTCCGCGCGATTGGATTGTCCAACCACAACCTGTCCCAGTTGCAGGCCGCGTGCGCGCTGGGCCAGGTGGATTCGCTGCAACCGCCCTTTTCCGCGATCCAGCGTACGGCCGGCGCCGACCTGATTCCGTGGTGCGCGCAGCATGACGTGGGGGTGATTGTGTACAGCCCCATGCAGTCGGGCCTCTTGACCGGCAGTTTTTCCATGCAGCGCGCACAGGCCTTGCCGGCGGATGATTGGCGTTCACGCAATGCTGAATTCACGTCGCCGAATCTGGAGCGCAACCTGGCGCTGGCCGATGCGTTCAAGCCGATTGCGGAGCGTCATGGGGCCACGGTGGCGGCGGTGGCGGCCGCGTGGACGCTGGCCTGGCCCGGTGTTACGGGCGCAATCGTCGGGGCGCGCAGCGCGGCGCAGGTCAATGGCTTGTTGGGCGCGGCCGAACTCGAACTGGACAGCGATGACCTGGACGCCATTGCAGACGCCATCGACACCACCGGCGCGGGCACCGGGCCGTTGCGCCCAAGTGAAGACAACGACAGGCTGCCTGCGAACCTGTTTGCGTAGGCGTCGCGGCGGCGCCAGGCTACGCCGTCGGACGGCGTTGATCAGCTGCGCCGCGACCGCCGGCCACTGCCGATCGATGCAATCAGCACCACGCCCAGCAAGGCCAACGCCAGTTTGTCGCCAAAGCGCGCATAGGGGGTCAGCCCCGTCATGCCTTGCACCGACACCGGCAGCACGCCCGCTTGCAGCGGTGCGAGTTGCGCGGCGACGTGGCCCTTGGCGTCGATGGCGGCCGTGATGCCGGTGTTGGTGGCCGTCAGCATCGGACGCGCGGTTTCCATGGTGCGCAAGCGGCCAATCTGCAAATGCTGACGCAGCGCCCAGGAATCGCCGAACCAACCCAGGTTGCTGACGTTCACAAGAATCGTCGCGCCGGGTTCGCCGTTGGCGCCGGGCTGCAAGGCGGGCAGCAGATCCGGGCCAAACAGATCTTCGTAGCAGATGTTGAAAGCGATATGCTGGCCGCCCACGGCGAACGGCGTTTGGCGCGGCGCGCCACGGTCGAAGTCGCCCAGCGGGATGTTCAACATGTCGACGAACCAGTGAAAGCCCGGCGGCACGTATTCGCCCCAGGGCACCAGGTGCCGCTTGTCGTAACGCATGGCGGTGCTGCCCGTCACCAGTTGTTCGACCGGCGTGTTGCCGTCGAACCCCATCACGCTGTTGGTGTAGCGGTCGCGCCCATCGACGCGGTCATGCAGCGGCACGCCCATGGCGATGGTCATGTTGCGCTGGGCGGCCACGCCGCGCCAGGCGTCCCAGATGCGCGGATCAAGCTGGTCTTGAAAGACCGGCAGCACGGTTTCAGGCAGGATCACCAGCTGCGGCGCGGGCACGCCAGCGGCCGGCGGCAGCGCCGTCATCTCAAGGTGGCGCACCAGGCTTTGTTCCAGCAATGCCGGATCGAATTTTTGCGATTGCTCGATGTTGCCCTGGATCAGCCGCACGCTGAGCGGGTCGCCGGTAGGCGCTGACCAATCCACGCGCGACAGCGGCCAGCCGGCAGCCGCCACCGCCACCGCAACGCCCGCTGCCATCGCCTGGCGCGAGTCCATGGCCTTCTTGCGTGACGGCTGCCACAGGCTGGCGACGGCGGCGGCCAGGAAGGCAGCCACAAACGCCATGCCGTGCACTCCCAGCACTGGTGCCCAGCCCGCGATGGGGCTGTCGACGTGCGCGTAGCCGATGTTCAGCCACGGGAAGCCCGTCAGCAATACGGCCCGCAACCATTCGAAGCCGGCCCACAATGCCGCCCACGCCAACGTCGACGACAGGATGCCGGACGGCAGGGGCTCGCTGGGCAAGGGCGCAAAACGGCGCGCCAATGCGCTGGCGGTGGCGGGAAACAAGGCCAGGAATGCCGACAACGCCAGCACGCCGCCCACCGCCAATGGCGCGGCCAGATCGCCGTAGCGATGCATGCTGATGAACAGCCAATACAGGCCCACCGCATAGGTGGTGAAGCCGAACAGCCAACCGCGCAACCACGCTTGCCGGGCCGAAGGGGCCGTGAGCGTGACGCGAGCGGCGATGGCCAGCGCCAGGATCTGCGTGATGGCCAGCGCCCAATCCGGCAAGGGGCCGGGCGCGAAAGTCAGGGCGTGCACGGCGCCCGCCAGCATCAGGCCGGCGGCGCCGCGCAGGAGTTGGCTGCGCGGAGTACGGCTCATGCGTCGTTGGCGGAGGGGTGAGTCGGGGTAGGGGTTTGGCGTTTGACGCGCAGCCAGATGGCGCGGCGCGCGTCGCCGCGAGCCACTTCAATGCGCAGGCCGTCGAATTCGGCGATGTCGCCCCGGCGCGGGATGCGGCCCAATTGGCCGCCCATCCAACCGCCGACGCTGTCGTATTCGTCGTCAGGCAGCTGGCAGCCGAACACGTCGTTGAAGTGCGAGATGTCGGTGGCGGCAAGCACGCGCCACTGGTTTTCGCCTTCGGGGAAAATTTCGTCTTCCTCGGCTTCGTCGAATTCGTCTTCGATTTCGCCAACGATCTGTTCCAGCACGTCTTCCATCGTGACCAGGCCGGAGATGCCGCCATGCTCATCGATGACGATGGCCTGGTGGTTACGGCTGGCGCGGAATTCGTGCAGCAACACGTTCAGGCGCTTGGATTCCGGGATGAACACGGCGGGGCGCACCAGCGTGCGCACTTCGATGCCAGGTTCCAGCATGCAGCGCAGCAGGTCCTTGGCAAGCAGAATGCCGATGATGTTGTCGCGGTCGCCTTCGTATACCGGGAACCGCGAGTGCGCGGTTTCGATCACCGAGGCCACGAGGTACGGGATGGGCTGCGTGACGTCGAGCAGATCCATGCGCGAACGCGGGACCATGATGTCGCCAACAGTGCCTTCGGACACGGCCAGCGCGCCCTTGATCATCTTGTAGGACTCCGCATCCAGCAGGTTGCGGTCGTGGGCGGCTTCCAGAACGGCCTTGATGCCTTCGCGGTCCTCGGGCTCTCGGCGCACAAGGGAAAGCAGGCGGTCTAGAAGGGATTTGGTGGCGGGTTTGGCTGAGCGAGCAGAGGTCGCTTCGGGAGCAGGGTAAGGGTCAGACATCGTCCGGGAGGACAAGTTATGGAGGGGCCAGCATAACCGAAACTGGCCTTCGATTTGTAACGCTGCCCCGAAAATGAGGTCAAACGACGGCATCTACGCCTTCCGAGGCCCCATTTCCCGGCATTGCTAGGGGAAGACCCCAGTACGGAATTCGCCCGATCAAAACAGCCCGGTAGGGCGCGGGTCAGTCCGCCGTGATGTACGGATCTGCGATGCCCATTTGCGCCAGCGTGGCGGTTTCCAGCGCTTCCATGCGCTTGGCGTCGCGAGCCTTGATGTGGTCGTAGCCCAGCGAATGCAGCACGCCGTGGATGGTCAGGTGCGCCGCGTGGTCCAGCAAGGGCTTGCGCTGTTCGCGGGCCTCGCGCACCAGCACCGGCACGCACATCACGATGTCGCCGCGCGCCACGCCCAGCGGGTCCACGCCGTACTCGAACGTGAGCACGTTGGTGGCGTAGTCGCGTTCGCGGAAATCGCGGTTCAGACGGCGGCCTTCGGCCGTGCCGACCAGGCGCAGGCTGAGTTCGGCGGCGGAAAAATCCACCAGGCCGTCTTCGGCGGCGGCGGCCAGAGCGCGCGCCGCCCACCGGCGCAGGCGCCAGCGGGGCAGGCGGGCTTCTTCAACCCCGTACTGAACAGACAGGGACAGCTCAGGCGTCATTTTCGGAAGCGCGGTCATAGGCGTCGACGATTCGGGCAACCAGCGGGTGGCGCACGACATCGCGGCTGGTGAATCGGGTGGTGGCGATGCCTTGGACGTCTTCCAGGACCTTCACCGCATGCGCCAGCCCGCTGTCCTGGCCGCGCGGCAAGTCCACCTGCGACGGGTCGCCGGTGATGACGGCCTTGCTGCCAAAGCCGATCCGCGTCAGGAACATCTTCATTTGTTCCGGCGTGGTGTTCTGCGCTTCATCCAGGATGACGAAGGCGTGGTTCAGCGTGCGGCCGCGCATGTAGGCCAGCGGCGCGATCTCGATGGTCTGCTTTTCAAACAGGCGCTGCACCTTTTCAAAGCCCATCAGATCGTAGAGCGCGTCATACAGCGGGCGCAGATACGGGTCCACCTTTTGAGCCAGGTCGCCGGGCAGGAAACCGAGGCTTTCGCCGGCTTCCACCACGGGGCGGGAGATGATGATTTTCTTGACCTCCTTGTTTTTGAGGGCGCGCACGGCCAGGGCCACCGAAATGTAGGTTTTGCCGGTACCGGCCGGCCCGAGGGCAAAC
>CAJYKY010000457.1 GCA_913775005.1 uncultured Achromobacter sp. | reverse complement strand
GCCAGGTGGACGTGCTGGACACGCTTCCCGATGCCGGCGCGCCGGTTCAGGTGGTGGGCACCAGCCGACTGATGCTGCACGTTGAAATCGACGTCGCTGCTGAGCGCATCCGTCTGGACAAGGAAATTGCGCGCCTGGAAGGTGAAATCGGCAAGGCGAATGGCAAGCTGTCGAATGCCAGCTTCGTCGAACGCGCCCCGGCGGCGGTGGTCGAGCAGGAAAAAGCTCGCATGGCGCAGTTTGGCGAAACCCTGGAAAAAGTGCGCGAACAGCGCGCCAAGCTGGGTAACTAAGCCTCGCTGACATCAAGAGCCCCGGACATCACTGTCCGGGGTTTTTTTGACTTTTTCTATACACCACCGTCATTCAAGCGATACCACGTCACGACCGCGTTGACGTACAAGCGCCGCAAGCCATACAGCGGAAACGGCACGATCGGTGACAAGGGAACCGGCAGGGCATTGGCGTCGCCGGTGGCCACGTACTGCGCCATCGCCCGGCCCATGCTGGTTTGCAGCCCCACGCCCCGCCCCTGGCAACCGATGTCCACCAGCAAGCCCGGCTGCGGCTCATGCAGATGCGGCAGATAGTCTCGCGTCACCGCAACACGCCCGCACCAGCGATATTCGAACGGCGTACCGGCCACCTGCGGAAACAACTTGAACATCACGCGTTCCAGATGCGCCCAATCCTGCGGCCCCTTGGGCTCGCGGAACGGGCCGCGCCCGCCCATCAATAGCCGGCCCTGATGATCCAGCCGGAAGTACAGCAGCAGATTGCGCGTATCCGAGGTCACATGTCCTTCCGGAAGGATGCTGGCGCGCACGGACTCGGGCAGCGGCGCCGTTGCCACCTGGAAGGTGTTGGCGTCGATGATCGACGTCTTCAAACCGGGCAACAGATCGCCGCCATAAGCGTTCGTGCACATCACGACGCGCTCGGCGGTGACGGTGGCGCCGCTTGCGGTGGACGCCGTCCATTTGCCCGCCGCGCGATTCAGACCCGTGACGGGCGTGTCCGTGTAGATCAGCGCCCCCGCGTTCAGCGCGGCGCGAGCGAGGCCACGCGCATAGCTCAGCGGCTGCACCGCGCCAGCGCGCGGGTCCGCCCATCCGCCCAGATAGCG
This sequence comes from uncultured Achromobacter sp., assembly GCA_913775005.1. Classification (GTDB taxonomy): domain Bacteria; phylum Pseudomonadota; class Gammaproteobacteria; order Burkholderiales; family Burkholderiaceae_B; genus Achromobacter. Next base: position 7,292 of record CAJYKY010000457.1, on the reverse strand, counting down.
GTCAGTGCCCAGCAAGCGAGCCACCTGCGCGCGATCAAGCGGTTGCGCATTCACGCCATGCTTGGCCCACTGCGCCGCCCGCCCGTGCGCAATGCGCAAGGCCTCTTCCGTATGCGCGCCCTGGATCCAGCCTTTGCGCACATGCGGCACGTCCATGGCGTGGGTATCGATCAGGTTGAATACCGAATCGGCGGTGGTGCCCGCAAACCGCAGCAGCCTTTCGCCGCGCTCTTGGCCGAACATGGAAATCAAATCATCGGGGTCGTACTTCAACCCCGGAATTACCTGCCCGCCGTTTCGGCCAGAGCCGCCAAAGCCGATCTCGCGCGCCTCCAGCACCACGGCCTTCACGCCGCGCTCGGCCAGGTGCAGAGCCGTGCTCAACCCCGCGTACCCTCCCCCGATGATCAGCACATCCGCCTGCGTGGAATTCACCAGCGGTTCGGTGGCCGGCGGCGGCGCGGCGGTGGCCGCCCACAAGGACGCAGATAAAGGAAACGGCGCTTGCTGCATGATGATTCCTCACATGGGATGCAGCACGCGGCGCAGGAAATCCTGCGTGCGCGGGTGCTGCGGATGATTCAGCACTTCACGAGCGACGCCCTGCTCCACCATGACGCCCCCATCGAAGAACATGACGCGATCGGCCACCTCTCGGGCAAAGCTCATTTCATGGGTCACGACGACCATCGTCATGCCGGCTTCGGCCAGCTTGCGCATGACGCCCAGCACGTCGCCCACCAACTCAGGATCCAGCGCCGAGGTCGGCTCGTCAAACAGGATGGCCTTGGGCTGCATCGCCAGCGCGCGCGCAATCGCCACGCGCTGCTGCTGGCCGCCCGACAACTGATTGGGATGCGCATCCGCCTTGTCGGCCAAACCGACGCTGGCCAGCAATTCAAGGCCGCGCTCCACGACCTGCGCGCGCGGCTCTTTCTTGACGTAGATGGGGCCTTCGATCACGTTCTCCAGCGCGGTGCGATGCGGGAACAGATTGAAGCGTTGAAACACCATCGCCACCTGCGTGCGGATGGACACGATGGACGGCGCATCGGCATCGACCAGTTCGCCATCAATAGTGATGCGCCCGGCGTTGTAGCGTTCCAAGCCGTTGATGCAGCGCAGGATGGTGGATTTTCCCGACCCGGACGGGCCGATCACGCACACGACTTCACCCTTGCTGACTTCGGCGTCGATGCCTTTCAGGACCTCCAGCGATCCGAAGCTCTTGCGGACTTCTTGAAGCTCGATCATTTCGTGGCGCTCCTCTTTTCCAGATGCCGCACCAGCAGAATCAGCGGCACGCACATCACCAGGTACATCAGCGCCACCAGCGAAAACACGGTTGCATTCTTGAAGGTGGACACGGCGATCAACTTGCCTTGCAGGGCCAGCTCGGCCACCGTGATCGTGGACGCCTGCGACGAATCCTTCAGCATCATGATCATGATGTTGCCGTAGGGCGGCAGCACAATTTTGACGGCCTGCGGCAGCACCACGCGCCGCATCGTCATGCTCCAGCTCATTCCCATCGCCATCGCGGCTTCGATCTGCCCTTTATCGACGGCCTGAATGCCCGCGCGAAAATTCTCGGCCTGATAGGCCGAATACGCGACACCCAGACCGATGATCGCCGCCTGCACGGCGGTGAGCGCCACGCCCATGTCCGGCATCACGAAATAGATGTAGAACAGCAGCACGATGATCGGAATGCCGCGCAGCAGATTGATGACGCCACCGCTGAACTTGGACAAAAATTTATTGCCCGACACGCGCATCAACGCCCACACCAGACCCAGCACCGTCGATAGCGCCAGCGACCCCAGTGTCACCAGGATCGTCAGCTTTGCCCCTTGCAGCAGTATCGGCAGGTATTCCGCCGAGTCCTTAAAAAATTCCATCATGACTTCACCCACCCCGACGAGACAGCCCACGGGAACGCGAATGCGTCCCGCCCGCCGGCACGCAGGCGCGTGCCGGCCGGGCTGATGCCACAACGCTAGATGCTTGAGATCAAACCGGCATCAAGCGCCGGACAAGCCCCACTTTTTCAGGATGGCATCGATGGCGCCGTCCGCCTTCAGCTTGGCCAAGGCCTTGTTGATGCGGTCCAGCAGGGCGGTGTCTTCCTTGCGCGTGGCAAGGCCCAGGCTGCCCACCACGGTGGGCTGATAGGACTGCGCCATCTTCAGGTTGGGATAGTTGCCTTGCGAGATGATGTAGGTGGCAATTGGAAAGTCCATGAAGCCACCCTGGATGCGGCCTGCGTTGGCGTCGCGCATCATGTCGGGCGGGTTGTCGTAGAGCTTCACTTCCTTGAAGACACCGCTCTTCTGGATCGGTTCGACAAACGCCGTTCCCACCTGCACACCGACGGTCATGCCCTTCATATCGGCGAAGGATTTGTATTCCTTGTTATCGGACTTCAGCACCATCAGACCTTCGCCGTAGCGATACACCGGCTCGGAAAAGCTCACGACCTGCTGGCGCTGCGGCGTGATGAACATGGCCGCCGAGACGATGTCGATGCGCTTGGACGTCAACGACCCGATCAACGCCGAAAACGCCATGGGTTCGATCTGCACTTCGAACCCCGCCTCTTTGCCTACCGCTTTCACGATGTCGACCATCACGCCTTCAATGCTGTTGGTCTTGGTGTCGAGAAACGTAAACGGACTGCCGGTGGGTGTGGACCCCACTTTCAACACCGATTGGGCGTGCGCGCCCGCGGCCATGGACAATGCAGCAAATACCGAGACAGCCAAAGTCTTGAATTTCATGACATTTCCTTATCGTGGCAAAGAGGTCCGGGCAACGCCTGGCGTGTCCGGTGGCGCGACGATCCCCTTACTTCGGCGCGCCGCTATGGATGCTGCGCGCCCTAGGGCGCTTGTTGCGTTTCACCCCCCACGGCTTGAGTGATATTGGAAATGGCCCAGATGACCTCCGTCGCCTGCGAGCCAGGATTGCGCCAGCGGCGTGGCGTGCTGCTGGCATAGCAAAAGCTGTCGCCCTCGTTGAGCAGCACGACGCGGTCGCCCACCCACAGTTCAAGTGACCCTTTCAGCACTACGCCGATCTGCTCGCCCTGCCCGGTCACGAACAGTTCATTACCCGTGGAGCCGCCCGGCTCGATCGTGGCGCGGCACAGATCCATGCTGCGGCAGGCGGGCGGCGTGTACATCTCTTTGCTGATTCCCTTTTCAGACAGGTCGATGAACCGGTGCGTGCCCGCGCGCGCCACGCGGCCGCCATCTTCGCCCTGCGTGTGCTCGGCGTTGCGCAACAGGGAATTGACCGACACCTGGAATTCACGCGCCAGCAGATGCAGCGTCTTGACGGATGCGGAACTCAGTCCGCGCTCGATCTGGCTCAGCAGCCCCACTGACATGCCGCAAGCGCTGGCGACATCGGCCAAGGACCGCCGCTGCTGCTTGCGCAGTTGGCGCAATTGCTGGCCCAGCCACATATCGACCGCAGATTCCGGGCGCCCCGCCAACAAGCGAGCTGGCGCGCGAGGGGTGCGTTCAGAAGGGGAAGCGCCGGCGTCGGATCGGCGAGAATGGCTCATATGAAAATTTCATTTGCATGTAATTTTCAATACTAAGGACGGCACAAAGCGCCCACAACCTAGGAACATCCCTAGCGGGGCGTAAGACGATTTGAAAGGGAAATGCCTAAGACGAGGCGTCTGGCTTTGCAGGCGGTACAGGCAGTTGGGGCGGCGTAGGCAACGTGGCTTCGGCCGACGGCGCTTGGGGCGCTTGGGTGGACTGCGCAGGTTTGTTCGACGCCTTGCGCCGACGCTTGGGCGGTTCGGACGCGGGGTCGTAGGTGCCTGCCAGTTCGGCCAGATAGCGTTCGTCGGCCTTGTTCAACCAGCCCTTGGCGCGCGCCGATTCCAGCAGTTCAGGACGCCGCGTGGCGGTCAGTTCCAGCGAACGCTCACGACGCCAACGCGTGATGTTGGCATGGTGGCCGCTGAGCAGCGGCGCGGGCACGGCCTGCCCTTCGTAAACTTCAGGGCGCGTGTAATGGGGGCTGTCCAGCAAGCCGGACAAGGTATCGTTGAACGAATCCTGCAAGGCGGAATCGCCATCGTTCAGCACGCCGGGCAACAAGCGCACCGCGGCATCGATCACGGCGAGCGCCGCGATTTCCCCGCCAGACAACACGAAGTCGCCCAACGAGATTTCATGCGTGACACAGCGTTCAATGAAGCGCTGGTCAACGCCTTCGTAGCGGCCGCAAATCAGAATGATCCCGTCGCTTGCGGCCAAGGTTTCAGCGCCAGTCTGGTCGTAGCGGCGGCCAACTGGCGCCAGCAACGCCACCGGCGCGCGGCCCAAGCCTTGGGCGGCGCGCGCTTCCTGGGCGGCGTTGACAGCGGCTTCCAACGGCGCCGCCATCATCACCATGCCAGGACCACCGCCGTAGGGGCGGTCGTCAACGGTGCGATGGACGTCGTGCGTGAAATCGCGAGGATTCCACGCATGCAGAGCCCACCGGCCTTGCGCATGCGCACGGCCAGTAACACCCAGATCGCGCACGACCCCGAACATGTCGGGAAAGAGCGTAACGACGTCAATTCGCATCAAAGATCCACGGGCCAGTCGCTGTCGATACGGCGAGCGGCAAGATCGACGGCTTGAATGTGCGCACGTACGAATGGAACGAGCAATTCGGCGGGCCGGCCTTTGGCGTTGAGGATGGGCTCGGGGCCATCGGCTCCAAGCGTCTGACGCAAGACCTTCAAGACGGCATGCGCGCCGTTATCAAGGACTTCATCCACTACGCCGATCAAGGCGGGTTCACCGTCGGCGCTGGTGTACAGCGCGCAGCCGATGAGGTCGACCCAGTAGTATTCGTCTTCTTCCGGCGCGGGAAAAGATCCGCGCGGGGCCTGCACGGAATATCCGCGCAAGGCCTCGGCCTGATCACGATCTGCAATGCCCGCCAACTGGGCCACGACCGTGGCGCCTTGCGAACGGGCTTGCTGGATCTTGAATGCGACGGGCGCAGACGCGACAGCGCCCCGCGCCAATTCAGGCACAGGGCGAGTCAACCACCATTGAGATGCTGAGAGCAGCACTTCGGCATTGGCCGAATGAGGCTGCACCTTAACCCAGCCTTTCACACCGTAGGCAGCAGTAATGCGGCCCAGCTCGATCAAATCCGTCGGCGCCGCGTTAGAGGTTGCGGCATCAGACATGTATCGCGCTCTTGGTAAAAATGAAACAGCCAAAAATGGTAGCTTTTTACAGCTGAACTAACGAACTAACTGCGTCGGTAAACGACGGTCGTTGTTAACGACGGGCGCTGTTAAACGACGCTAGCAAGTTAACGACGCTGGCAATTAAGCAGCGGCGGAAACCTTAGCCGAGTAGTCCTTGACCAGACGCTCAACGGCGGGCGACAGCTGAGCGCCCGTGCCGGTCCAGTACTGCACGCGGTCCAGCGCAATGCGCAGGTTTTCCGTGCCTTCGCTAGCTACGGGGTTGTAAAAACCCACGCGCTCGATAAAGCGGCCGTCGCGACGGTTACGCGAATCGGTGGCCACCAGGTTGTAAAACGGACGCTTCTTGGACCCACCGCGGGCCAGGCGAATCACCACCATAGGTAATCCCTTGAATTAGTTGTGAAAAACGGGAAATTCTAGCACTTAAAGACGCCTGCTGGCAAATAGAGGTGCTGAATCAAGACGAGGCGGCGTGATTTGTATCCAACAACACCACATTTGGGTATTCTACAAAAACGGGCCGGAGCCCGCCGCAGACCGAAGTGTAGCCTCGTCGCCGCGCCCACGTCTGCATTTCCTGCGGTTGATCGTCAATGCGTTCGAAGAATAGCCCGATTGGAGAGATCGGATTCATGTCGTTCTGCGCAACCACCACGCTTCGCTCCACCCGGCTACGCCCTTTGCAACGGCGGCTTCCCGCCTTTCCCCTGCCGTCAACGCCAGGGCGGATTTCTTCCGCTGATCTCGCTTTTTTCCCCAGTCCCTTTCGTGTTTTTTCCCAACACTACCTCTACTGGAGGGGCCGCATCATGAAGAATCGGAAATCTGCATTCACGCCCGTCGCGCGCCTGGCATTCACCGGGCTGCTGCTGGGAACCCTGGCCATGCCGCTTGCGGCATCGGCTGCCGTCGTCGGCGCCGCGCTGACCACGGCGTCGGGCCGTGTCACAGCGGTTGACCCCGCCACGCGCACCATCACGCTGCAAGGCGCCAACGGCAATACCGTCGAGGTGGTGGCGGGGCCGGATGTCCGCAACTTCCAGCAGATCAAGCCGGGCGACACGCTGACCTTGGATTACTACGAATCGGTAGCGATTGACGTTCGGCGCGCGGGTTCCGGCGTGCCCGAGGTCGTCACCGAAACAGCGGCCACCCGCAGCGCCAAGGGCGCTCGCCCCGGTGGCGCGATAGGCCGGCAGACCACGATCACGGCCGAAATCTGGCATATCAACAAAAGCGCCAATCTGGTCACGTTGAGAGGCCCGGAAGGCGGCAGGCGCACCATTCAGGTCAGGGATCCTGCCTTGCAAGCGCGCTTGCAGCAACTAAAGGAAGGCGATCTGGTGGATTTCACCATCACCCAGGCCGTCGCCGCCGCGATTCATAAATAAGCGCAGACTGCCCGACCGGACAGCAAACAGGCCCGCGCAAGCGGGCCTGTTTATTCGGGCTAGCGGTGAAGCGTGAAGCCTCGGCGTAAAAACCCCTTAACGCCGTTGCAGGTAATGCACGCCCCGGCCGTCGGCCTCGTGTTGCGCCACCAGCGTATTGCCCGTCTGGCGCGAAAACGCCTGGAAGTCGCGGATGGCGTTGCGGTCAGTGGTGATGACGCGCAAGACCTCGCCGCTAGCCATCTGCGCCAACGCCTTCTTGGCGCGCAGGATGGGCAGCGGGCAGGTCAAGCCGCTAGCATCGACTTCCTGTTGAAACGCCGGCGCTTGTGCGCCAGCTTCCAGGCCGGTATCCACGTCGCTCATCAGAGACGCTCGTCCACCCACTTCTGCACGCCGGCAATCGCGGCCGGCAAGGCGGCCAGATCCGTACCGCCGCCCATGGCCATGTCCGGACGGCCACCACCCTTGCCGCCGACCTGGCTGGCGACAAAGCCCACCAGATCACCGGCCTTGATGCGATCCGTCAGGTCGGCAGTGACGCCACCCACCACGCTGATCTTGCCGTCGGCAGAACCCGTGGCCAGCAACACCACAGCCGGCTTCAGGCGGTCTTTCAGGTTGTCGACCATGCCGCGCAGCGCCTTGGGATCCACGTCGCC
>CAJYKY010000456.1 GCA_913775005.1 uncultured Achromobacter sp. | reverse complement strand
CCTGGTACAGCCGGTACATCAACATGTCGGCCAGATGGCGCGGTTCGTCCGAAAGCGATTGAGACATGGGTTTCCTCCTTGGCGGATAGCGTCTTGCGGGTCACGGCAGCCAGGCCGGCTTGCGCAGCGCTTTTTTTTGATTTCGCTATTGTCATATCGATATGGCAACTGCTGGATTAGATCAAGCAAGTGCCGCGTTGCTAAATTGTTTCTCCTCATTAAGTTCAGCCGGGTTTCAACCACCCCAATCGGCAGCGGGTCGCTGTCTCAAGGAGAGCACATGCGGAAATGGATGATGGGCGCGTTGGCGGCAGCCACGCTGGCGGGGGCGGCGCCGATGGCCTGTGCGCAGACGGCAGCGCTGGACGGGCCGCTGACCATCGTGGTCGGCTATCCACCCGGCGGCAGCTCCGACCGCATTGCCCGGCTGGTGGCCGACCGGCTGAAGGACCGGGTCGGCGTGCCGGTGGTGGTGGAAAACAAAACGGGCGCGGGCGGCCGCATTGCGGCGCAAGGCCTGCACGCCGCGCCCGCCAACCAGAATGTGCTGATGCTGGCCAATCCCGCCGTGATGGTCCTGGCGCCGCTGGTAGTGGCCCAGCCGGGCTACGACGCGCAGCGCGACTTCCAGCCCGTGTCGCTGGCCAGCCGCTACAAATTCGCGCTGGCCGTCCCTGCCGACTCACCCATTCAGGACGTGCAGGCATTGCGCCAATGGCTGCGCGCCAATCCCAAGCAATTCACGGTGGGCGTGCCTGCCACCGGCAGCCTGCCGCATTTCTTCGCGCTGATGCTGGGCCGCGAAATCAAGCAAGAGCCCGAGGTGATCGGCTATCGCGGATCCGCGCCGCTGATCGCCGAACTGATCGGCGGCATCCTGCCGCAGGGCATCGATACGCTGGACACGCTGTTGCCGCAGCACCGCGCCGGCAAGATCCGCATCCTTGCCACCTCGGGCGATACACGCGATGCCGATCTGAAAGACGTGCCCACCTTCAAGGAAAGCGGCGTGGACCTGGCTGCCGACGGCTGGAACGCCTTCTTCGCGCCTGCCGCGATGCCGCAGGCCAAGGTGGACCGGCTGGGCGCGGACATCGCCGCCATCTTGCAAGAACCCGCCATGCAAGACGCCGTGCGCAGCGTATTCCTGGAGCCCGTGTCGCTGAATGCGGCGGCCACCGCCCGCGCGCTGTCCGCCTATCGCCAGCAGTGGGAGCCGGTGGTGCGCGCTTCGGGCTTCAAGGCCACCCAATGAGCCAGCACACCATGAACCCCGTGCAGAACGTGCTCTTCATCATGGCGGACCAGTTGCGGGCCGATCACCTGAGCTGCTATGGCCACCCTTATCTGCAAACGCCCAGCCTGGACGCGCTGGCGGCGCGCGGCGTGCGGTTCGATCGCGCCTTTGTGAATTCCGGCGTCTGCGGCCCGTCACGGATGAGCTACTACACCGGGCGCTACCCGTCACGTCACGGCGCGACTTGGAACCGTGTGCCGCTGTCGATCAACGAGGTGACGCTCGGCGAATACCTGGCGGGGCAGGGGCGCGACCTGGCGTTGGCCGGCAAGACGCACATCATTGCCGACAAGGCCGGCATGGAACGCCTGGCCATCGACGGCGCGTCCGAACTGGGTGTGTTGCTCAGCCGGGGCGGCTTCACTGAACTGGACCGCTACGACGGCCATCACCCGCCCGGCAAAGAAAGCGGCTACCCCGCCTTTCTGCGCCGCAACGGCTACGACAGCGCCGACCCCTGGACGGACTACGTCATCGCCGGCGTCGATGCCAACGGCAAGATCGCAAGCGGCTGGAACATGCGCAACGTGCATCTGCCCGCGCGCGTGGCGGAAGCGCATTCCGAAACCGCCTACATGACGGATCAGGCGCTGGACTTCATGAAGCGCCGGGGCAGCCAGCCCTGGGTGCTGCACCTGAGCTACGTCAAGCCGCACTGGCCGTACATGGCGCCCGCGCCTTATCACCAGCGCTACACCGCCGAACAATGCCTGCCCGTGCGGCGCAACCAGGAAGAGCTGGCGACCGCGCATCCCGTCGTCGCCGCCTACCGGCAGCACGAGGAAAGCGTCAGCTTCTCGTCCGAGCAATGCGTGCGCGTGGTGCGTCCGGCGTATCAGGGGCTGATCCGGCAGCTGGATGATCATCTGGGCCGCCTCTTTTCCTATATGGAAGGCGCGGGGCTGATGAAGAACACGCTGATCGTGTTCACCGCCGATCACGGCGATTTCCTGGGCGACCACTGGCTGGGCGAAAAAGAACTCTTCTACGATACCGTGCAACGCGTGCCGTTCATCGTCATGGATCCATCCGCCGCCGCCGACGCCACGCGCGGCCGCGCGCTGGATGACATGGTCGAAAGCGTCGACGTCGTGCCGACGATATTGCGCGCGCTGGGTACGCCTGGCCCCGCGCACCGGCTGGAAGGCAGGGAGCTGCAAACGCTGTTGCATGGCCGGGGCGCGGACACGTCTTGGCGCGATTGCGTGTTTTCAGAGCTGGACTACAGCTTCCGGCAGGCCCGCATCCTGCGCGGCAAAACCCCGCAGAACGCGCGCGCCTGGTCGGTGCGCACAGATCGCTGGCGTTATGTGTACTGGCTGGATGAACCCGAACAGCTGTTCGACCTGCACGCGGACCCCGATGAATTCCAGGACCTGGGCACCAGCAGCACCCACGCAGACGTACGCGCGGCGCTGCGTGCCCGTCTGCTGGACTGGATGCTGCGCGGCAAGCGCCGCACGACGATCAGTGATGAGGCGGTGGAAAATGCGACGAACGCGCACAAGCGCGCGGGGGTGTTTTTTGGGCAGTGGTAGCTACGGAAGCTGCGATACCTGCCTGCACCGCTAGCCCTGTTGTGTCGCCTGCGCCTCGGCCTCCGGCTTGAGTTCCCGCCGCAGGATCTTGCCCACATTGGTGCGCGGCAAGTCATCGCGGAACTCTACATAGCGCGGCACCTTGTAGCCCGTGAG
>CAJYKY010000455.1 GCA_913775005.1 uncultured Achromobacter sp. | reverse complement strand
CGTGGTGGTGCTGGCCACGGTGTTCAACACCGTGCGCATGCAGGCGCTATCCCAGCGTGAGGAAATTGCCGTTGCCCGCCTGGTGGGCGCCACGGAATCCTTCGTGCGCCGGCCCTTCCTGTATCTGGGCGCGTTGTCAGGCGCGGTGGCCTCGCTGCTGGCCATCGGCGTGTCGGCTATCGCTCTGTCACCGTTGAACGACGCCCTTCTGGGCCTTGCCCGCAGCTACGGCGCCGAATTCGCACTGCATCTGCCCGGTACGGCCGTGCTGGCCAGCGCCGTCGTGGCGTCCGCCGCGCTGGGCGCGCTGTCGGCCCGCTGGTCGGTCACGCGCAGCACACGCTTCTAAGTGATTTCCCGGGGGGGAGCATGACGGCCGTCATCGCCCGCCCCCGGCAGCCCCTCTTTCTCCCTCCGCCGCCCTGGTCAATTGCGTTCGCGCCGCGTCGCGCGGACTGAAGTCGCGGACAAAAGCGTCGTTAAAGACTTGTATGAAGCCTGAACCTCCCCGTGATCCGGGGAAAGGCCGGGTTGCCGCCTGTGTAGGATGCTTGCACGCCGTCCCTTGCGGGCGGACGAGACGTACCGAATATCCGCCGTTACAAGCATTTCCCCCGTTGTCAGGCGGGATATGTAAGAATAAAGCGAAATTTTTCTACACTTTTTGAAACATTCGTTGTTTTACCGAGCTACGTCCGTCGTGTCCCAATCGCCTGTTCTTGCCCTTTGAGTCCCCATGGTCGCCCGTCTTGAAGCCCGTGCAACGCGCCACTATTTCGATAGCGCGTTTCAGTGTCAGGCGGTGAAAGTGCTCCCCAACGAGTACTACGTCACCGACGAAGACCTGATGATCTCGACCGTACTCGGGTCGTGTGTCGCTGCCTGTATCCACGACCCGGTCACCGGCGTGGGCGGCATGAACCATTTCATGTTGCCGGAAGGCGACATGCAGTCGCCCGCGTCGGCGACGATGCGCTACGGCGCGTTCGCCATGGAAGTGCTGATCAACGAATTGCTCAAGGCCGGCGCCGTGCGCGACCGCCTGGAGGCCAAGGTGTTCGGCGGCGGCGCGGTGCTGAGCGCCATGCAGCAGATGAACATCGGCGAACGCAACGGCCAATTCGTCCTGAACTATCTGCGGACCGAAGGCATCCCCGTCAAGGCGCAGGACTTGGGCGACGTGCATGCGCGGCGCATCAACTATTTCCCGCGCGATGGCCGCGTGATGGTGCGCAAGATGGCGCCGCATCACCAGCGCGCCGAAGAAATCATCGCCAAGCGCGAGCAGGCCGCCGCGCAAAGCGTGCAGGCCAAGACGCAAAGCCCGCAGCGCGTGGAGCGTTTCAACCGGCCTGGCGTGGAACGCTTTGACGCGCCCGCCCGCCCCGGCGTGGAACGGTTCGACAAGCCCGCCCGGCCCGGCGTCGAGCGTTTCGACAAACCGGCGCGCCCAGGCGTCGAACGCTTTGACCGCCCGGCCCGCCCGGGGGTCGAACGGTTCGACACCGCGCTGTCGCGTTTGCGTAAATCGGAAACCACTGACGGCTGACCCGCCGCGCCTACAATCGGCGCATGTCCACCGTCCGTCTTTTCTACGCCTTGTGGCCATCGCCCGCGCTGGCCGCCACGCTTGCCGATTGGGCGCAAGCGGCGCGCCCCGCTTGCGGCGGACGCGTGATGCGCACCGAAACACTGCACCTGACGCTGGCGTTTCTTGGCCCGGTGGACACGCAGCTGGCAAGCACGCTGGCCACCGCCACGCCCGGTCTCGGGCTGCCCGCAGGCGAGGTGGCGCTGGACCATTACGGCGTCTTCAAGCGGCAAAGCATTCTGTGGGCCGGGCCTCGCGACACGCCCGCGCCGCTGCAAGCCGCACACGATCATCTGTGGCAATGGCTGTCCGGCTTTGGCCTGGCCGCGCCGCCGCAACCGTTCCGCCCGCATGTGACCTTGCTGCGCAACATCGAACACCCCGACCCGCCGGCCACCACGCCCGAAACGATGCTTTGGCGCTATGACCGCCTGGTGCTGGTGGCGTCCGAGTCGCTGACGGGCGGCAGCCGTTACCGCGTACTGGCGCAGTCGCGCCCTCTGGCACAATCTGACGGTTGCAATTGCCTGGGATCGTCATGATCATCCTGCTGGACCAAGACGGCGTGCTGGCCGATTTCGAACACGCATTCATCGATGCCTGGCGCGAACGCTATCCCGGCATCGCGCCGATTGAATTTGAAGATCGCAAGTCGTTCTACATCCGCGAAGACTACGGCCCTGAACGCCGCGCCATGGCCGAGGCCATCTACACGGCACCCGGCTTCATCCGCAACCTGCCGCCAGTGCCGGGCGCGCTGGACGCCGTGAAGGAACTGTTGGCCTTGGGGCAGGACGTGCGTATCTGCACGTCGCCGCTGTCGCAGTTTGAAAACTGCGTGGCCGAAAAATATCTGTGGGTGGAAAAGCACCTGGGCCGCGAGGCCACCAACCGGCTCATCCTGACCAAAGACAAGACGCTGATCCACGGCCATCTGCTGATCGATGACAAGCCGCTTATCGAAGGCGCCGTGAAGCCGCGCTGGAAGCACATCGTCTATGACGCGCCCTACAACCGGCAGGTCACCGGGCAGCCGCGCATCACGTGGGCGACATGGCGCAATGTGCTGGCGGGCGAGCTCTATACCGCAGACGAGTGAGTTCGGCTGAATCCTGTCCCGCTGTCATGATTTAGGACTATTCTGTGTAGGCTGTACCCCCACCCCGGAGGAGCCCGCATCATGAATCTGCACCGTCTGCTCAAGCAGCGAGAAGCCGACCACAAGCCTTTGCGAGTTGCATTACTGGGCGCCGGAAAGTTCGGCGCCATGTTTATGAGCCAGGCTCCCCGCACGCCGGGGATGCGGCTGGTGGCGGTGGCGGACCTGGCCCCCGACCGCGCCCGCGCTGCGCTGACGCGCGTGGGCTGGCCCGCCAGCGCGCTCAACGCCTCCAGCACCAACGATGCCTACAAACACGGCACGGTGTATTTCAGCGACGACCCGCTGGCCATCATCGCCAGCCCCGACATCGACATCGTCATCGACGCCACCGGCCAGGCGGCCGCCGGCATCACCCACGTGCTGGCCTGCTGCGAATACGGCAAACACATCATCATGGTCAACGTCGAAGCCGACGCGCTGGCCGGCCCCTTGCTGGCGCGCCGCGCGCGCGAGGCGGGCATCGTTTATTCACTGGCCTATGGCGACCAGCCTGCGCTGATCTGTGAAATGGTGGACTGGGCGCGCGCCGCCGGCTTTGAAGTCATGGCCGCCGGCAAGGGCACCAAGTACCTGCCGGAGTTCCATACCTCTACGCCCGACACGGTGTGGCCGTACTACGGCTTCACCGCCGAAATGGTGGCGGCGGGCGACTTCAACGCGCAGATGTTCAACAGCTTTCTGGACGGCACCAAGAGCGCGATCGAAATGGCGGCGGTGTCCAATGCCACGGGCCTCTTGCCGTCGCCGTCGGGCCTGCACTTTCCGCCTTGCGGCGTAGACGATCTTGCGCGCGTGCTGCGGCCGCGCGAAGACGGCGGCATCCTGCATCATCGCGGGCAGGTAGAAGTGATTTCATCGCTGGAACGCGACGGCCGCCCGGTCTTCCGCGACCTGCGTTGGGGCGTGTACGTGACGCTTGCGGCCGATAGCGATTACGTGCGCCGCTGCTTTCAGGAATACGGCCTGGTCACCGACCCCAGCGGCAACTACACCGCCATGTACAAGCCCTATCACCTGATCGGGCTGGAGCTGGGCATCAGCGTGGCCAGCGTCGGGCTGCGGCGCGAGCCCACCGGCGCGCCCGCGGGCTGGCATGGTGACGTGGTGGCAACCGCCAAACGCGATTTGCAGGCCGGCCAGATTCTTGATGGCGAAGGCGGCTACACCGTGTACGGCCGTTTAATGCCGGCGCCCGATTCGGTAGAGGAAGGCTATCTGCCGCTGGGCCTGTCGCATCAGGTCAAGTTGAAGCACGCGGTGCGGCAATCGCAGGCGATACGCTGGCGCGATGTCGAGTATGACGAACGCTCTACCGCCGTGCAGTTCCGCCGCGAAATGGAACAGACCTTCGCTTGACGAACATGCCGTCGCCTGACGGCGGCGGCGTTGCCCCACCTGCCCCGTGCACCTAAGCGATTACACCGGCGCCGGCCGCTCGGCCTGGAACAGCCGCAGGCGGTCAGCGGCGTTGCGCAGGTGCTGCTCTGCCGCGCGGCCGGCGGCGTCGGGGTCGCCGGATTCTATCGCCGCAAAAATCGCCTGATGCTCGCTCTGCACCGCCGCCATGCGCTCGGCATAACGGCGCGCCGTGTTGTTGCGCGCGCTGCGGAT
>CAJYKY010000454.1 GCA_913775005.1 uncultured Achromobacter sp. | reverse complement strand
GGGGAAACCAGAACTCAGGCTACAGGAAGCCACCGCCCGATCGCGTGTGAAAGTTAAAAAGGTGGCATCCCAACGGCAACAAACCTTTCAGCTTGGTGTTATCTCTGTCTTTGTGTGTCCCGCTGCTCAGACCTGATTGCGTTCTGTTCGAACCAGATACGAGCAGGTTTCGGGATACTACGCCGGCAGGTAGTGAATCCATCCTGAATCCAGCCAATCGGCCAGACACGTACGCGCCTCTTCCGACAGCTTGGCGCAAGCCGGGTCCGAGCATTCCAGGCTGCGTGCATCGGCCAGCGTACGCAACGCGGCATCCGCGGACGTCATGGCGGTTTCCCCGTTGATAAACAGCTGCTTGCCGCGATAGAGCATGCGGCTGCGGCGGTCCAGCACCAACCGGCCGGCAGTCGGCCAATCCTGTTCCAGATCAACATCCATGCTGTCGGGCGCATCGAACACGCTGAGATTGTGCGGTTCGGTCAGCCAGCAGCCCAGAAAGCGCGAGGCCAGCGCGTCGTCAAAGCGCAGCTTTTCGACGGTTTCCAGCGTGGCGGCGACCAGCGCGTCGGGCAGGGCGGCGGGCGTGTCCACGGCGGGCTGGCCTGGGTCACGGTACACGGCCGACAGCTTAGGACCCGGCAGCGCCGGTTCGCCGTAAGGGCCGCCCAGCAGGCCGACGCGTGCCATCACCTGGTCAGCGGCGGCTTCGAGCAGGCCGCGCGCCAAGATGGCCTGGGTGGGGGCGCGGAAACCGATCGAAATCGTCATGCAGCCATCGCCCATGGCGATACCATCGTGAGCAGCCTGCGGCGGCAGGTACAGCATGTCGCCGGGCGCCAGCACGGCCTTTTCTTCTGGCTGGAAGTTGCTGAGAATCTTCAGCGGCAAGCCGGGTTCCAGCGACAGATCCTTCTGCCGGCCATAGCGCCATTCGCGTTCGCCCGCCGCTTGCAGCAGGAAGACGTCGTAGCTGTCAAAGTGCGGCCCCACGCCACCGCCGTGGCTGGCGATGCTGATCATCACGTCATCCAGACGCGCGTCCGGAATGAAGCGGAACAGCCCCATCAGTTCCGAGGCCGCGTCGCTAAGCAAGTCTACGCTTTGCACCAGCAGCGTCCAGTCGCCTTCGTTGTCTTTGGGCAGACGCGCGAACGGACCATTTTCCATCTGCCATTCACCGTTCTCGCGCCAGATCAGGCGAGACTCCACGTCGTCGCGGCGCGCCAGCTTCTTGATGGCGGCAATCGTCAGCGGCGGCTTGAAGTCCGGGATGGCCTGGCGGATCAACAACGGCTTTCTTTGCCAATAGCGGCGCATGAAGTCGTTGGGGCTTTGATTGCCCAACAGCGGCAAGGCGTGGTCGAGGTTCATTGAATGTGTTTCTTCAGACGGTAAAGGGCATCCAGCGCTGCGCGCGGGGTGAGGCTGTCGGGGTCGATGGTGGCCAGTTCTTCGCGCAAGGCGTCCAGCGCTTCGATGGCGTCCGAGCGATCGGCCTCGGCATAGGCTTGCGCGTCCGCATCGGCTGCGGCCGAGAACAAGCCCAGCTGCGGCGTGGGCGCGCCTTGCGCTTCCAGACGTTCCAGCTCACGCGTGGCTTGCCGGATGACTGCGGCCGGCACGCCCGCGCGCTGCGCCACCTGGATCCCGTAGCTGCGGCTGGCAGGGCCTTCGCGCACTTCGTGCAGGAACACGATGCCGCTGGCGGATTCGGCTGCGGCCAGATGCACGTTGGCGGACGCCGGCTGTTCTGCTGGCAAGCGCGTCAATTCGAAATAGTGCGTGGCGAACAGCGTCAACGCGCGGTTGTGCGCCAGCAGGCGGCACGCGATGGCCCACGCCAGCGCCAGGCCGTCGTAGGTGGAGGTGCCACGGCCGATTTCGTCCATCAGCACCAGGCTGTTGGGCGTGCTGGCCGACAGGATGGCGGCGGCCTCGGTCATTTCCATCATGAAGGTCGAACGGCCGCCCGCCAGGTCGTCGGCCGCGCCGATGCGGGTGAAGATGCGGTCGATCTTGCCGATGCGGGCACGCGCGGCCGGCACGAAGCTGCCGACGCGCGCCAGCAGCACAATCAGCGCCACCTGCCGCATGAACGTCGATTTACCGCCCATGTTCGGGCCGGTGATCAGCAACATGCGGCGCGCCGGGTCCAGCCGGCAGCCGTTGGGCGTGAAGCGTTCAATGGCGTGTTCCACCACCGGATGCCGGCCGGCGTCGATATCGATGTCGGCCTGCTCGGACAAATCAGGCGCGATCCAGTCGTGGCGGCGGGCGTGGTCGGCCAGCGCGGCCAGCGTATCCAGCTCGGCAAGCGCGGCGGCGCAATCGGACAGCGGGCGCACGTGTTCGGCCAGCACATCCAGCAGTTGTTCGAACAACCACTTTTCACGGGCCAGGGAACGGTCCTGCGCCGACAGCACCTTGTCTTCCCAGGTTTTAAGTTCGGGCGTGATGTAGCGTTCCGCGTTCTTCAGCGTCTGGCGGCGGCGATAGTCTTCGGGCACCTTGGCCGTCTGGCCCTTGGTGACCTCAATATAGAAGCCATGCACGCGGTTGAATTCCACGCGCAGGTTGCTGATGCCGGTGCGCTCGCGCTCGCGGGCTTCCAGTTGCAGCAGGAAGTCACCGCCGTCGGCGGCCAGGCCGCGCAGTTCGTCCAGTTCAGCGTCAAAGCCCGCCGCCAGCACGCCGCCATCGCGGATGGCCACAGCCGGTTCTGGCGCGATGGCGCGCAGCAGCAGCGCGGCCAGCGCCGGGTCCACCGACAGGTGAGAGATCAGTTCACCCAGGCGCGGGGACGCGGCCATGGGTTCCAGCAGATCCGCCAGCGCGGGCAGCGATTGCAGCGCATCGCGCAGGCTGGCAAGTTCGCGCGGGCGCACTGAGCGCAGCGCGAGGCGCGCGGCGATGCGTTCGATGTCGGGAAAGGCGTTCAGTGCGGCGCGCAGCCCTTCCAGCAGACCGGCAGAGCCGAACGTCTGTTCGACATCCATGCGGCCGGCCAGCAACGCCGAGATGGCTTGCTGGCGCGCCAGCGCCTGATCGTTTTCACGCAAGGGATGATGCAGCCAGCGGCGCAGCAGCCGGCTGCCCATCGGCGTACGGCAACCGTCCAGCAGCGAGAACAGCGTGGGCGAATCTTCGCCAGCCAGCGTCTGCGTCAGTTCCAGATTGCGGCGCGTGACCGGATCCAGCAGCACATACTGCCCGGGGCGCTCGGCCGACAGGCTTTGCACGTGGGCCAGCGCCTGCGATTGCGTGCGCGCGGCATAGCGCAGCAGGGCGCCCGCCGCGCAGATGCCCGCGGGCATGTCTTCAATGTCGAAGCCCGCCAGCGAGTCGGTCTTGAAGTGCGCCAGCAAGTGCGCGCGTGCGCCGTCGCTTTCGAAATGCCAATCGGGCACGCGGGCGCGGGCGCCTTCAAACGGGAAGTCAAAATCGGCGCTGTCGGCGCAGATGACTTCGGCAGGCGCGACGCGATGCAGTTCGGATTCCAGCTGCGCAGGCGCGCATTCGGTCACGCGGAATTCACCGCTGGCCAGGTTCAGCCAAGCCAGCCCGGCGCGCGGCGCGCGGGCATTGCCGGACACGAACACGGCGGCCAGCGCGCGGTCGGCCTTGGCAGGCAGCAACGCGTCATCGGTCAGGGTGCCGGGCGTGACGATGCGCACGATGCGGCGTTCGACCGGCCCCTTGGACGCGGCCGGGTCGCCGATCTGTTCGCAGATGGCGATCGACTCGCCCATGGCGACAAGCCGCGCCAGGTATTGCTCCATGGCGTGCACCGGCAGCCCGGCCATCGGAATGGGCGTGCCATTGGACGACCCGCGTTTGGTCAGCGTCAGGTTAAGCAGACGCGCCCCGCGTTCCGCGTCTTCATAGAACATTTCATAGAAGTCCCCCATGCGATAGAAAAGCAGCAAGGGACCCGCCTCCGCTTTCAGGCGGAGGTACTGCTGCATCATGGGGGTGTGGCCCGCGTGGGCGTCGGCGGCGGTGGATTGTGTTGCGGATTTCATGCCCGTGATTGTATCGGGGCGGGGCAGGGGTGTGGCACCGGGCGGGATTGTTTTGGCCCGGAATTGATGCAATCGGGGTCGGGG
>CAJYKY010000453.1 GCA_913775005.1 uncultured Achromobacter sp. | reverse complement strand
CGCCCGCGCCGGCCTGGCCGGCCAGCACGGCGGCAGGGTCGCCGGGCGCCAGGCGGATCAGGAAGAAATTGATGATCACCACGCCCAGCACGACCACCAGGGCCTTGCTGATGGTCGTGCTGGGCGTGGTGATCATCAATTTCTTCCTGATCCGCCTGGCGCCCGGCGACCCTGCCGCCGTGCTGGCCGGCCAGGCCGGCGCGGGCGACGCCGCCTATGTCGACCAGTTGCGCGTGGCCTTCGGCCTGGACAAGCCGATCCTGACGCAGCTGCTGCTGTATCTGAAGGGTGTGGTCCAGCTGGACCTGGGCTTTTCCTACCGCAACCACGTGCCCGTGCTGGACCTGATTGTCGAACGCCTGCCCGCCACGTTTTTGCTGATGTCCTGCGCCTTCGTGTTTTCCATTGTGCTGGGCGTGTTTCTGGGCGTCGTCGCGGCCAAGGCCCGCTACCGCAACAAGCGCCGCTGGATCGACAGCTCGGTCATGACGGGCGCGCTGCTGCTGTACGCCACGCCGCTGTTCTGGCTGTCGTTGATGGGCATTCTGCTGTTTTCCGTGGTGCTGGGCTGGCTGCCCGCTTTCGGCATGGAAACCGTGGGCGCCAGCCTGGCGGGCTGGGCGCGCGCGGCAGATATCGCCCAGCATCTGATCCTGCCCACCGTGACGCTCGGCTGCTTCTTCATGGCCGTATATGTTCGCCTGACGCGCGCGTCGATGCTTGAAGTGATCGGCATGGACTTCGTGAAGACGGCGCGCGCCAAAGGCGTGAGCCCCAGCCGCGTGATCCGCGCCCACGTATTGCGCAATGCGCTGTTGCCCGTCATCACCTTTGCCGGCATCCAGCTGGGCCAGATGGCAGGCGGCGCGGTGTTGACCGAGACCGTGTTCGCCTGGCCGGGCATCGGCCGGCTGATGTTCGACGCGCTGCTGCAACGTGACTATCAACTGCTTCTGGGCATCTTCCTGGTCACGTCCATCATGGTGGTGGTGTTCAACCTGCTGACCGACGTGCTGTACCGCCTGATCGACCCCCGCATCGGCGCCGGGGCGCAACAAGGAGCCGCCGCATGAAAGCATTTGCCCGACGTTATATGCGCAACCACGGCGCGGTGGCGGGCTTGGCCATCATGATCGTTGTGATCATCGTGGCGCTGGCCGCCCCGCTGCTGTATGAAGAATCCCCGTGGATGATGGTGGCCGACCCGCTGATCCCGCCCTTCACCAACGCCGACTACCCGTTTGGCACCGACATGCTGGGGCGCGACATCACCGCCGGTCTGGTATGGGGCGCACGCGTGTCGTTGATGGTCGGCTTGCTATCCACCGCCGTGGCACTGCTGTTCGGCATCGTGGTAGGCGCGATCGCCGGCTACTGCGGCGGCCGCGTGGACGATGCGTTGATGCGCTTCACCGAATTCTTCCAGACCATTCCGCAACTGGCGATGGCGGTTGTGCTGGTCGCCATCCTGAGCCCGTCCGTGTATTCGATCATGGGCGCCATCGCGGTGGTGTCGTGGCCGCCGGCCGCGCGCCTGGTGCGGTCGGAGTTCATGACGCTCAAGCAGCGCGAATTCGTGCAGGCGGCGATTGTCATCGGCCAGACGCCCGCGCGCATTGTCAGTACGCAGATTCTGCCCAACGCGATGTCGCCCATCATTGTGTCGGCCTCGTTCATGGTGGCGACCGCCATCCTGACCGAGTCATCGCTGTCGTTCTTGGGCCTGGGCGACCGCAACCTGATGAGCTGGGGCTTCATGATCGGCGCCGCGCGCACGATGATCCGCGAAGCCTGGTGGATGAGCGTCTGGCCCGGCGTGGCCATCCTGCTGACCGTGCTGGCCATCAACCTGATCGGCGAAGGGCTTAACGACGCCCTGAACCCGCAACTGCGCAAGCGCGGCGAATAGGAGGCCGACATGGATAAAGTCACCCCCGAAGTCACCCTCGCAGCCAACCCCGACGCCACCCCGCTGCTGTCCATCCAGAACCTGAGCATCGCGCTGCCCCGTGGCGGCGACCGGCCCTTTGCCGTGCAGGATGTGTCCTACGACATCCGCGGGGGCGAAATCCTGTGCATCGTGGGCGAGTCGGGTTCGGGCAAGTCCATGAGCGCCAACGCCATCATGGGCCTCTTGCCCGACTATCTGACGCCACAGCAAGGCCGCATCCTGTTTCGCGGCCAGGACTTGCTGCGGCAAGACGAAGCCACCTTGCAGGCAATGCGCGGCAAGGACATGGCGATGATCTTTCAAGAGCCCCTGTCGGCGCTGAACCCGCTGATGACGGTGGGCGAACAGATCAGTGAAGTCATGCGCGTGCACAACGCCTACCCGGGTGCGCAGCGCTTGGCGCGCACGCTGGAACTGCTGGCCTTCGTTGGGCTGCCGGATCCGGCCACGCTCTATCATGTCTACCCGTTCCGGCTGTCGGGCGGGCAGCGCCAACGCGTGATGATCGCGATGGCGCTGGCGCTTGAACCCGCGCTGCTGATCGCCGATGAACCCACCACTGCGCTGGACGTCACCACCCAGGCGCAGATCCTGGCGCTGATTGCCCGGATCCAGAAGGAAAAGGGCATGGGCGTGATGTTCGTCACGCACGACTTCGGCGTGGTGGCCGAAATTGCGCACCGCGTCGCGGTGATGGAAAAAGGCATCTTGGTCGAACAAGGCCCGGCCGACGACGTGCTGAACCGGCCGCGCCACCCGTATACGCAACGCCTGATCGCGGCGGTGCCGCATCGGCGCGGCGAAGAACGCGTCGCGACCGGCGACGACACCCCCGTGCTGGAAGTGAAGGATCTGAAAAAGACCTACGTCATCGGCCATGGCTGGCTGGGAAACAAGCGCGAAGTGCACGCGGTGGACGGTGTGAGCTTCAGCGTGCGGCGCGGTGAAACGCTGGGCATCGTAGGCGAATCGGGTTCGGGCAAGTCCACCATCGGCAAGTGCCTGCTGAAGCTGGTGGGCATCAACGACGGCCAGCTGATCTTCAATGGGCAGGACATCGCCAAACTGCCGGAGTCGCGCTTTCGCCCGATGCGCCACGACATCCAGATGATTTTCCAGGACCCCTTTGCATCGCTGAACCCCCGGCATACCGTGGGACGCATCATCAGCGATGGCCCGGTCGCCAATGGTGTGCCACGCGCCCAAGCAGAAGCGCGCGTGCGGGAACTGCTGTTGCTGGTGGGGCTGGACCCGTCCGCGTTTGACCGCTATCCCAATCAGTTTTCTGGCGGACAGCGCCAACGCATCGGCATTGCGCGCGCGCTGGCGCTGGAACCGAAGGTGCTTGTCGCCGATGAATCGGTGTCCGCCTTGGACGTGTCGGTGCAGGCGCAAGTGCTGCAACTGCTGCACGACCTGCAACAGCGCCTGAAAATCGCGTTGGTGTTCATCACCCACGACTTGCGGGTGGCCGCGCAGATCTGCAATTCCGTGCTGGTCATGCATCGCGGCAAGGTGGTCGAATACGGATCGCCCGCCCAGATTTTCGACCGGCCGCAGCACGCGTACACGCGGCAACTGATCGCCGCCGTGCCGGGCCAGCATTGGGATCCCACGCAGGCGACAATGGCCTGATCTGCGTCCCTTCATACTCTGCAACTCATTCACAACCCTCACGACAAAGCCAGGAGACATCCCCGTGCAACGCCCCGCCGCCGTGCCCACCGTGCAGATCGACAATGACATGGTCACCGTTACCGAATGGCGTTTTCCACCCGGCGGCGAAACCGGCTGGCACCGCCACGGCATGAACTACGTGGTGGTGCCGCAAACGACCGGCCCCTTGCTGCTCGATACGCCCAACGGCCAGGTCACCAGCCAGCTGACGACGGGCGTTGCCTACTACCGCCCGGTAGGCGTCGAGCACAATGTCATCAACCCCAGTGACACCGAGTTCGTGTTTGTGGAGATTGAAATCAAGCAGGCGAACCCCGCAGCTTAGGGCCGCCTTCGCCCTTCGCCATGGCCGCCGCTTCTACAACCGCCCTGCCCGCCCCCGCCGCATCCCGCAATGCCGGCATTCTGTTGTTCTTTGCCGCGTTGGTGGCGTTCGCCACTTTCGATGCAGGGTCCAAGCACATGCTGGAGCGCTACCCCGCGCCGTTTCTGAACGTGATGCGCTATCTGGCGGTCATCATGCTGGCGCTGTTCATGTTGTGGCGGCATGGCCGGGGCGTGCGCCTTAGCGACGCGCCCGAAAAGCCGCTGCTGGTGCTGCGTGGCGTCATGCTGGCAACGGTGGCCACGTGCTTCATGACGGCCTTGATCTGGATGCCGCTGTCCGAGGCCACGGCCATCTACTTCACATCGCCGCTCATCATGGTGGCGCTGTCGCCGTGGTTGCTGGGTGAACGGGTGCGGCCGGTGCAATGGCTGGCCGTGGCGGCCGGCTTTGCGGGCATGCTGCTGATCGTGCGCCCGGGGTCCGACCTGCCGTTGCTGGGCACGGTGCTGATGGCGGTGTCCGCCGTCAGCTATGCGATCTTCCAGGTGCTGACACGCAAGCTGTCCGGCAAGGTGCCGGGCCCCGTGCAATATGCGTACACCGCCATCATTTGCCTGGTCGTCACGGCGCTGCCTGCGCCATTCTTTCTGCCGGACCCGTGGCCGGATTCAACCGACGCCGTCCTCATCATCGCCTTGGGCGCATGCAGCGGGCTGGCGCAGATTCTGCTGATTGCCGCTTTCCAGCGCGTGTCCGCCGCGACGCTGGCGCCGCTGAATTATTTTCAGCTGCTGCTGGCGGTGCTGTTCAGCACATTCTGGTTTCAGCGTCCGCCTGACGGGCTGGCATTGGCGGGCATGGGTTTGATTATGGCGGCGGGCGTGTTCCTGGCGTTGCGGCGCGTGGGTTGATCGCGTCAGCTGGTTTCGCGCTGCACCAGCGTATAGCCCAAGTCCACATGCCGTTCCTCGATGGCCTCGCCCGCCAGATGCTGCATCAGCAACCCCGCCGCCGACGCGCCGATCTGATAGCGCGGCGTGGCAATCGTGGACAAGGGCGGCGTGGTCCACGCCGTGCCGGCCACGTCATGAAAGCCCACGATGGCCATCTGCGCCGGCACCGCCACACCCAGGCGCGCGCACTGAAACACCGCGCCCTGCGCCAAGTCATCGTTGCAGAAAAATACCGCGTCGCAATCGGGGTGCTGAGCGTGCAGTTGCTCCATCAGCGCTGCGCCCAGGCTGATCGATGATTTCTCTGGCGTCATGATCTCCAGCGCCGGGTCATGGCAACCCGCGTCACGCAGCGCCTGACGCGCGCCCTCGCAACGCCGCAGCGAACGCGGATCCAGCTGCGCGCCCACAATCGCCACGCGGCGGTGGCCGCGTTCTACCAGATGGCGGCAGGCAGCGTAGCCGGAGTCGAACTGCGAAAACCCCACGCTCATGTCGTCATGTCCCGTCAGCGTTTCGATCGTGTGGACGGTGGGAATGTGCTGCGCGCGCAGCAGCTCCCAGACGCCGGGGTTGTGGTCGATGCCGGTCAGGATCAGCCCGTCGGGCGCATGCTGCAAATACTTGCGCAACAGCGCCTCTTCGGCATCGGGTGAATAGCCGGTCACGCCGATCAGCATGTGATAGCCGTGCTGGTCCAACACCTCTTTGATCCCCGTAATGATGTCCACGAACACGACGTTGCTCAGTGACGGGATCAGCGCCACGATCGTCTGCGACCGCGCCGAGGCCAGCACGCTGGCCGCGTGATTCGGCACATAGCCCAATTCCTGACAGACCTGGGCGATGCGCGTGCGCAGCGCTTCGGCCACCTTGTCCGGCGTGCGCAGCGCGCGCGAGACGGTGATGGCGCTGACGCCCACCCGGCGCGCCACGTCCTGCATGGTGACGCGACCAACGCGGGTGCTTCGGGGTTTACGGACGGACATTGGCCCTCGCGGCGGGGTGGGAAGCGCGTAGTCTGACGCAACATTTGGGGCTTGCCAAATCAAAAATGTTAGCGCTAACATCAATCCCACAATTATCCAGCAGCATCCAAAAAAATTCCGGCAAACGGATAGGAGACAACGATGCACGCTAGCCCTTCGGGCCGGCCGGGCGGCACGCCGTTAGCGCGCGCCGCCGACTGGTGTTTCGCCTTGCAGACAGGGTTGATGGTCGTCTGTCTGATCGTCATGGTGGTGCTGCTGTTCGGCAACGTCGCCCTGCGCTACCTGTTCAATTCCGGCATCAACGCCTCGGACGAGGTGTCCCGGCTGGCCTTCGTGTGGATGATCTTCCTGGGGTCGGTCATTGCCCTGCGGGAACACCAGCACATCGGCGTCACCATGCTGGTCGAGCGTTTTGGTCCGCGTGCGCGCCGCGTATCGCACGTGTTCTGTCAGTTGCTGGTGTTGTGGGTGCTGTGGTTGATGGCCCAAGGCAGCTGGGTGCAGACCGTGATCGGCACGGACACGGTGCTGCC
>CAJYKY010000452.1 GCA_913775005.1 uncultured Achromobacter sp. | reverse complement strand
TGCGCCTGGGCGCAAAAAAGAATGATGCGCTGCTGTTTTGCAACCTGGGCATCCTCCTGCTGTGTTTCGCCCTGCCAACGGGCGATCATCCCATCACGTCCGCCGCGCCCGGCGTGCTGGTGGATCTGGCCATCCTGACCTGCTTGGCATTGGTGTTCGTGATCGCCGGTCAATCGCGGCTACGCGTGCGCACCCTTGCCGGGCTGATCGCGTTCTGGGTCGTGGCGGTCGTGGTGGTGC
Organism: uncultured Achromobacter sp.; assembly: GCA_913775005.1. Taxonomy (GTDB): domain Bacteria; phylum Pseudomonadota; class Gammaproteobacteria; order Burkholderiales; family Burkholderiaceae_B; genus Achromobacter. The sequence goes on along the minus strand of CAJYKY010000452.1, from coordinate 8,014 downwards.
TGACCACCCGCCGCTGGGCGCCGATGTTTGCGCCCGTCTGGGGCGGGGTGCTGGCGTATTGCTGCATCGTCAAATGGCGGCTTGAGGCCGCAAGGGCCGCGCGCCGCGACCGCGTGCGCAAACAGGCCGCCGCCATTTCCGCCGCATCGCGCGAGGCGTCGTGCATAAACGCTGCCGAGAAAGATCGCGAGATCATGCTGCAAACCATGCATGACCTGCGCAGCCCCTTGTCGACCGTCTTGGTCATGCTTGAAAAGCAGAGCGCGCAAAGCAATGACCCCAAGCACGATGAATTCGTGGATTCTGTGCGCGACCTGGTTCAGTACAGCTTGTCTGTCGCGCAGGACTGCATGTATGTCTCGCGGGCCGAGCGCCTGGACAAGGCGAAGTTCCTGCCGGTGTCGTTGCAGGACGTGGGGCGCGAAGCCGTGGATCAGACCTTGCCGCAGGCCGAACGCAAGCGCATCGACATCCGCATTCGCGAATGCGCGGATACGGCGTGGGTGGCGGGTGACTACTGTATGTTGCTGCGCGCGGTCGTGAATTTGCTGGACAACGCCATCAAGTATTCAGACACCGCATCGCGCATCACGGTGACGGTGTCGCGCAGCGGCGACCGCGCAAGCATCAGCGTGGCGGATCAAGGCATCGGCATTCAGAACACCGAGCTGCCCATGTTGTGCCGGGCGTTCTATCAAGAGGAATCCGGTGGCCGGCGAGGTGACGGCGTGGGCTTGGGGCTGTCGCTTGTCATGGCAGTGACCGATGCGCATGCGGGAGAAATAACGCTGGATTCCCGGCCGCAGGCAGGCAGCAGATTTTCGCTTTCTTTTCCGTTGCTGTATGTGTCGACGGACGACGCGCCTTCTCAACAATCATCTGTCAAATTCAGGCCCAGCCTGAATGCAGTTTCATGATAAAGCGCCTTGAAGGCGCTTTTTTTTAGACTGTGTTGAGAATGGTTTTGGGGAAATGCCGCCGTTGAAATAATGGCTTCGCTTCACGGATTGGCGCATTTTTTTTGCCAACCGCGTGCATAGACAAATCCCCGAAACAAGGATGTTTGATGAAGAAAAATTCCCTGCGAGGCGCAGCTGGAAAAGCGGCGTTGCCGGTGGCAGTCCTGACCCAGGCTATCTTGATGGCCATGGCGCCGACGACGGCTTCGGCTCACGGTTCGATGGTCGATCCCCCCAGCCGTGAATACGCGTGCAACGAGTTTGATACGCCGTGGAATAACCCCAAGAACCCGGCGTGCGGCAAGATTCCCAACATGGCGTCAAACTGGCAGTCCAACGCTCTTTTGGGCGTGCGTAGCAATCACAAGGAAGTCGTTCGCGATGGTCTCTTGTGCGCTGGCGGCAAGGAAAGCTGGAAGGAACTGGATGCCAATTACGATTGGCCGACGACGGTGGTCACGCCTGACGCCAACGGCAATGTGCAATTCAAATACATGCAGACGGCGGCCCACCCGAGCTCGTACTTCAAGACCTACATCACCAAAGACAGCTACGATCCCAAGCGTGGTCTGCGCTGGGACGATCTGGAACTGATCGGCAACAGCGGCGCGCTGCCTTCGCCTCCCAACAATACGATCACTCCGCTCGACGTCAAGATCCCCGCTCACTTTACCGGCAAGCGCGTAATTTACAGCGTGTGGCAACGTGATCCCGCCAGCAACGCCGAAGCGTTCTACTCCTGCTCGAACGTGGAAGTGATGCCCGCCAACGTGCAATGGCAAGCCAGCGGCGCTTTGCAAGGCGGTCAGGTCGAAACCGGTTCGAAGATGACGTTGCGCGTGTTCGATCTGCGCGCCTCGGGTGACCTGGAAAGCCATTCCATCGTGGTCAAGGCTGGCGAAGAGAAGCCGGCAGCGTGGCTGTATGCGCTGGCCAAGGAAGTCAACAACAAGTCGTCGGTCATTCGTGTCGGTAAGCTCGAATCCAATGGCCAAGTGTTGCCGCAGCAAAGCGAGACCGGCAATCAGGTCTACGGCCTGAACAAGAAGGTTGCGTTTGCGATCGACATGAAGGGTCCGGAGCCGGTCGATCCTCTGCCCGTCGTCGTGAACCCGCCCAAGGCTGAGCTGACCGGTCCTGCGTCGGCCAAGGCTGGTGAGCGCGTTGTGCTGTCCGCCAAGGGCTCGAACGCGGGTGGCGGCACGCTGAAATACCAATGGGCGGTTCCGGCTGGCATCACCGCTTCGGCGCTGAACCAGGCTGAGCTGAGCTTTATCGCGCCGGCCGACACGCAAAACAGGGGCTACCACATCACCGTCAATGTCACGAACGAGAAGGGTTCGTCGCGCGCATGGCACTCGGTGCAGGTCGACAAGCAGGGCCAGACCGGTGGCGGTGACGACGGCAGCACAGGTGGTGGCAACGATGGTCAGACCGGCTCGTACCCGGCCTACCAGGAAGGCGTCACGTATGCGGCTGGCGACAAGGTCTCGAACGGTGGCAAGAACTACCAATGCAAGATCTGGCCCTACACCACGTGGTGCAGCACCTCGCCGTTCCACTACGCGCCCGGCAAGGGCTTGAACTGGGACCAGGCGTGGGACCTGATCAAGTAAGTATCGCTTGATCGTGCAGTAACTAATCCCCTCGTGCAGCGGCGCGAGGGGATTTTTTTATTCGTTTTGTGAATGCCGGAAGCGGTCAAAAAATGGATGTGGTTAATGCGCTTTAAGAAAGCGTTTAACAACTTTGAGCACTTGTTATCTTCCGGCCGAGAATGGATTCACTGTGCAGAAAGGGCTCGTTTGCACAGGAATTCATTAACTCTTACTTATCAAAATTCCAATGAGATCTTTCAAACTTTCTTTGCTCGGTGGCGTGGTGCTGGCAGTGATGTCGGGCACGGCTTTGGCGCACGGCACCATGTCTCATCCCAAGGCGCGCATTCTGCATTGCTACGCAGGTAGCCAGAGCGAAGGCTGCAAGGCATTCCAGGCTCAAGGCGGAAGCGTATATGACTGGCGAGAAGTCTGGCAAAAGCCGGGCGGCGAAGCCACGTTCCCCACGACGCCAGGCGATCGCCTGTGCGATGGCGGCACCAAAGCTTCGCACCGCGGCCTGAATGCGCTGGCCCAATGGCCGGTGACCACGCTCAAACCTGACGCCAACGGCAAAGTGACGCTGAAGTGGAACCACACCGTGGCCCACCGCACCAAGTCGATCCAGTTCTTCGTGACGAAGATGCCGTATGACTCCACCAAGCCGCTGCAATTTAGCGACCTGGAAAAGTTCTGCGAATACCGCGACTTCACGCCGGCGATCGCAGGTCATCAAACTCTGCAACAGGAATACAGCTGCACGCTGCCCCCAGGCAAGAACGGCCGCCACCTGATCGTTAGCGTCTGGAACACGAACCACGTGGGCGACGGCGTGACCCAAGGCGAATCCTATCGTGCCTGCGGCGACGTAAACATCGAAGGCAACACCAGCGTCACCATGCCTTCGGACCTGGGTGCGTTGTACGGCATCGGTCAACCCGTGGCAGGCGATACGCTCGTCTGGCGCCTGGCTGACCCCAAGCGCAACGGCGAATACCTGGAGCAGCTGCGCGTGCCGGTGGATCAGAACGGCGCTCAAGGCGAGCGCTGGACCAAGGTGCTGGGTGATGCCGTCAACGGCAGTTCGCAACGCGTGCGCATTGGCCAACTGAGCGCCGATGGCAAGACCGTGACGTCGGTTGAAGGTCTGGACAAGTCGCACGTCTACACCATCGACGGCAACAAGTACCACTTCGCTGTTTCCAAGGAAGCCGCCGAAGTAACCCCGCCGCCGGTGCCTGAAGTGATTGCGCCGCAGTCGAAGATCACGGGCCCCTACAGCGCCACCGCTGGCCAGAGCGTGACCTTGTCGGGCACGGGTTCGACTGGTAGCGACCTGAAGTTCTCGTGGACGGTTCCCGCCGGTGTCAACGCCGCTGTGAAGAACCAGCCGACGCTGAGCTTTGTTGCCCCGACGCTGACGAAGGACCAGCAGTACTCGTTCAAGCTGACCACCACCAACGCCAAGGGCTCCTCGGATGCCAACCACGTCGTGACGGTCAAGGGCAAGCCTGACACCGGCACGGGTGGCGACAACGGTAACGGTGGCGATACCGGCACGTCGGTGCCGGCATACAAGCCTGGCACGATCTACAAGGAGCTGGAGCGCGTCAGCAACCGCGGCAAGATCTACGAGTGCAAGGCCTGGCCCTACACCAACTGGTGCGGTCAGTCGCCCTTCCACTACGAGCCCGGTAAGGGCATGTACTGGAACCAGGCATGGACGCTGGTGAAGTAACGCGCCCCTGATGACGAGGGCCTGGGGGGGCGTATACCCAGGCCCACGTTTCAAGGCAGCCCTCCTCTGCGGTATCGGGAGGAGGGCGTTTGCTTTTTTGCGTTGCGGATAGACGCTGCAACGACAACCTCAGAGTTGACATGAAAAACAAAACACAATTATCGATATTGGCGATGATGATCGGCGCAGCCTTGGCTTCGCCCGCCCTCGCGGCGCAGGCCGAGGAGCCTCGGCCTATCTTCATCCGGCTCAAGGCCGAGGCGCCCAGTCCGACGCAGCGCATGGCGCCGACGCCGGAAGTTGCGAAGTCGATGGATGCGCTGACGCGTCTGGCCGATGGCATGCGGCCCTTGGTGACGGTATCGCCGATGGCGCGCAACATGGAAGACATCGCCGCGCTCGAACGCCATAACCTGACCCGCTACTACAAGATCTCGGCCGAGATGATGCGCGGCCGCGACGCGCAGGCGCTGGTCAAGCAGCTGCTTGAGAACCCGCTTGTGGAAAGCGCGCAGATTGAGCCCAAGCCCCTGTCTTTGCTGGCGGGTGCAGAGGGAGAACCGGTGATCGATATCACCCGTGCCTACAACATACGCGACTACACCAACTGCGCCGGCGGCCTGGCCGTCGACTGCCAGAACTACATGACCTCGCCTACGCCCAACTACTGGAAGCTGGGCGGCGTCAACGCGTTCGAAGCGCAACGCCTGACGGGCCACTATGGCGCGAACGTCAGGGTTGTGTCCAACGAGATCGGGCATTGGGATTTCGATCACATCGATCTGCCCAAGCCTTTCTTGCACCACGGCGAATATGTGGAATCGCCCGACGCGCATGACACGATGACGGCGGGCATCATGTTCGGGCAGAACAACGGCTTTGGCGTGACCGGCATCGTGCCCGAGGCGCAAGCCGGCTATACCAAGTTCAGCGCCGCCGGCATGGTGGACCTGCGCAACGTGCTCAATGCCGGCGACGTTGTGCAAATTGGCGTGCAGTACGGGGTCAGCGGTAGCTGCGGCGGGTGGACCGCTGAGTGCCTGATGCCGGTGGAATATTCGGATGTCGTGTTTGACGCCATCTCGTATTTGACGCAGGAAAAGGGCGTGCACGTGGTGCTGGGGGCTGCCAACGGCGGGGTCAATCTGGACGATCCCTCTCACGGTGGCCGCTATGACCGCACGAAGCGGGACTCGGGCGCCATCTATGTGGGTTCGGCCAACGCCAGCTCGGGCGCGCGCCGCCCTTCATCGGAATACGGCAGCCGCGTCGATACGTTTAGCTGGGGCAGCAACGTGACGACCACGACCTGGGCGCCTGGACGTCACGATCTGTACAGCACCACGTACAACGCTACGTCGGCCGCCAACCCGATCATCGCGGGCAGCGTGGCTTGGCTGCAAAGCCTGGCGCGCGAGCGCGGCCTGGGCAATATTCCGCCCAAGGTCATGCGGCAGATTCTGGTCGATAGCGGCAACCCCTTGCCGGTCGTCGATCCGGCGCGCCCCATCGGCGTGCAGCCGGATCTGGTGCGCGCAGCCGAACTGCTGGGCGGCGATGCATCGGGCGGACTGGGCCCGCAGGCTCACGTCTCGGGCGCCACGACTGCGAACGCAGGCGAGACTGTTTCGTTGTCGGCCGCCGACTCCAAGGGCAAGGACCTGTCTTACGCCTGGAGCAGCCAGCCGGCGCTGAAGTTCGTCGAGCAGGGCGACAAGGCCTCGTTCGTCGCGCCCGAAAGCGCGAAGGACGTTGCCTACCGCATCACGCTGACCGTCAAGGACGCGCAGGGCCGTACCGCCACTGCGCACCACGGCATGCTGATCAAGGCCACGGCCGTTGGCGTGTGCGCCAACGCCCCGGCCTGGGATGGCCGCAAGACCTACAACGTGCATAACGAGGCCGTGTCGTACAACGGCAAGCTGTATCGCCAGAACTACTGGAACGTGAATGCTCCGCCAGACAGGAACTCGGCCCAGTACGGCAAGCCGTGGAAGCTGCCCGAGGAATGCGCGCAAGAGCCGGCGCCGGTTGCGCCTCCGGTTGCGCGGATCAGCGGACCTGCCGAAGTGATGGCCTTGCAGGCGGCCACCCTGTCGGCTACCGGTTCGACGGGTCAAGGGCTGAAGTATGCGTGGACGAACGATGACGGCGTTGCGCTGCAAGTCAATGGTTCGACAGCGACGTTCTACGGCCCCCCGCTGGCCCAGGACCGCAACTTCTCGTTCAAGCTGACGGTCACGGACGAGCGCGGCCGCACGGCCACGGCCACTCACGTCGTGAAGGTCAAAGCCAAGGAGCAGCCCGTTGAGGTGATTGCGCCGCAGGCCAAGCTCAGCGGCCCGGCCAAGATGGCGGCGGGTGATCGTGTGACCTTGTCGGGCAAGGCATCGACGGGCTCCGACCTGCGCTACCGCTGGACGGTGCCGGCAGGCATATCGGCCAACGCGCTGCACCAGGCCGACCTGAGTTTTGTCGCCCCGGCTGCCACGAAGGACACGCCGTACCGCTTCACCTTGACGGTCAGCAACTCGCGCGGCGAGGCGCAGGCCAGCCATACCGTGACGGTGACCGGGCAAGCGGTGGGCGGTGGCTACCCGCAGTACCAGGCCGGCGCGACCTACAAGTCGGGCGACAAGGTGACTAACGGCGGCAAGACCTACGAATGCAAGATCTGGCCGTACGGCGGATGGTGCAGCCAGTCGCCCGCGCACTATGCGCCGGGTACGGGTTCGCACTGGCGCGATGCGTGGATCCTGCGTTGATCGGTATTGATTAGCGGATGTTCGCCCAAGCCCCTTTCCGGGAATTCCTGGAAAGGGGCTTTTTTATTTGGTGCCTGCTGTTAAGCGCCGACTTCGCAAGTCACCTGATGGGCGTGCCACTGTTGCTTCGCATCCCGATAACAGAGGGTGATTTCGTTTTCCAGGCAGGCGAGGGTAGCCGCGCTGGCTAGCTCCGGCGGCAAGTCTGACAGGCAAAGACCTATGTGTTGCCCGGTGCCGGCGGCGTGGCGTATCGCTTTGAAAATCTGGCCTACCCGCTGGTACAGCCGATGAATGTCCTGGGTGTCGGGCAGTGCGTGGGTGCAGAGCTGAACGCCCGTTGCTGACATGGCGGCTTGCAGCGGCTTGAGCTCGTCCGCTTGCCGATACAACACATGCAGCGTTTGGGGGCGCGGGCGGGCGGTGTCCGACATGGCGGTGATGAGGTCCGGATCGGCGGTGGCCACTGTGACCCAATGCGTCAGTTCGGGGTGTGGCATCGCCTGGCTCAGCCGGTAGTAATGGCGCCGTTTGAAGTGATGCACGGCCAACGTGGACGTTGCAAACATCAGCAGCAGCGCAGCCAACAGCGGCAGCAGCCAGATCATCAGGCTGGGATGATCGGTGAACGGATGCTGGTAGTTTTCAACGGCTTGGGGATAGAAATAGCGCAGCACCGGCTTGAACATCAGGCTTTCATTCAAGGCGTCGGTGACCCAGCTGATCAGCACGATGGAACTGATCGCATAGCAAGCGGTTTTCAGGCGGTGCCAAAGCACGGCGCGGTTAAGCAGCGTCATGGGGTGACTCCAACGGTCAGGGGCGATCGCCAGACAGGGCAACCTGGCCATCCTAGCGCTAGTACCGTTGAAATTGCGTGCGGTGCGGCAGCTGCGCCTGCGAAATTCGCAGGCATAAAAAAGGGCCCGCAGGGCCCTGTTTTCCAATAAAAAA
>CAJYKY010000451.1 GCA_913775005.1 uncultured Achromobacter sp. | reverse complement strand
ATTACCCGCTAGCAGTGCGCCGGCTGGTGGTGACCGAGGCCGTGATCCCGGGCCTTGCGCCCGCGCCGCCGATTTTCGTGCCGCCCGAAGACAATATTTTCCTGTGGCACTTCCTGTTCAATCAGCTGCCGGATCTGCCCGAAGCCTTGATCACCGGCCGTGAACGCGCGTACTTGAGCTTCATGTTCGACAAGTGGTCGCATCGCCGCGACCGCGTGGCCGCCGATGTGTATATCGACGCGTACTCGTCGCCGGGCGCGCTACGTAGCGGCTTTGCCTATTACCGCGCCATTCCCGAGACGATCCGGCAGAACCACGAGCGCGCGAAGACGCCGCTTGCCATGCCCACGCTGGCCATCGGCGCGCAGTTCGCGACGCGTGACGCGCCGCTGGTCACACTGCGCAATCACGCCAGCGACCTGACCGGGGTCATCATCGACGACTGCGGCCATTTTGTGACTGAGGAATGCCACGAAGCATTCTCGGAACACGTGCTGGGGTTCTTGTCGCGGGGGGCTTGAACATCGGCGCGACGGCGGCGTGACGCGTCAGCGTAAACCGGGGCGCGTGCCGCTAGCGCTTCGCGTGCTGCTTCAGCGCCCGTCGTGCAGCAGCACTTCCAGGCCCACGCGCTCGCCTGAGCGCACGCGGCTCACAGCCTGCCGGGCCGTGACGCGGTACACGTCATGCGCGCCCTGGACGGGGCGGTGCGACACCGCGATCACGGCCGCGTCGCCCTGTTGCAAGGGCAGCACCATGGGGCGTGACTGCATGCGCGGGCGCTGTTCGGTCATGACGAATTCGCCACCGGTGTAGTCCTGATCCGGCGCGGACAACAGCGCAACGAGTTGCAGCGGAAAGACCTCGCCATCGGCGTGATGCGTCAGCGGCTGATAGCCGTCCGCGCCGAGCCGATGCACGGCGGACAGCGTGCGCGTCTGTCCGGCGGCGTGCAGGTGCAAGAGCCAGTCGGCGTAAGTGTCGGGGTAGGGCGGGGAGGGTTGCTGCATCGCCGCCGTCCATGCGCGGGCCAGCGGCAGCAGGCGCGAATACAAAGCCGGTTTCAGCGCATCCATCATGGTGATGACGTGCGGCAGGCTTTCCGGCAACGCCAACTGCCGCGCCAACGCGGGCGGGAACAGCCCAGGCAGCAGCGCCCAGCCTTCGGCATCCAGATCCTGATAGATCCGGCTCCAGTCGTAGTGATCAAGCGGCGTTGGCGATAGCGCGGGTGCAGGCATAGCGAAGGGTCGCGAAAAACCCCATCTTAGGCGCGGTCTGCCGGGCGCGTCACTCCGAAGCTTGCGGGGCGCCAAATCCCATGAAGTATGCTTACCCGCTTCCCAACACCCTTCAAGCCGCCCCGTAATGACTGATTTTCCCTTTGATGCCGTGCTGTTCGATTGTGACGGCGTGCTGGTCGATTCCGAACCCATCACCAGCCAGGTGCTGACCGAGATGCTCAATGAATTGGGCTGGGACATCACGCATGCCGAAACCATGCGCATCTTTACCGGGAAGGCGGTCAGAGACGAGTTGCCGCTGATTGAAGCGCGTACCGGCGCCGCGCTCGGCCCGGAATGGTTCGACGCATTCCGCCAGCGCCGCAACGCCGCGCTGGACCGCGATCTGCTTGAAATTCCCGGCGCGCCGGATGCCGTGCGCGCCTTGCACCGCACCTTGGATGGCCGCATCGCCGTGGCCTCGGGCGCTGACCGCCGCAAGGTGGAACTGCAATTGGCCAAGGTAGGCATTGCCGAGTGTTTCGACGGCCGCGTCTTCAGCGGCCACGAGATGCCGCACAGCAAACCCTTCCCCGATGTGTACCTGGCCGCCGCCGAGGCGCTGGGCGTGGACCCCGCCCGCTGCGCCGTGGTGGAAGACACCGTCACCGGCGCCACCGCCGGCGTGGCGGCGGGCGCCACCGTGTTTGGCTACAGCCCGGACTCTAACGGCCACAGTGGCGCGGACGCGCTGCGCAGCGTGGGCGTGGCGCATGTGTTTACCGACATGGCGCAACTGCCGGCCTTGCTGGCGGGCTGGCGCGTGGCCGCAAGGTAAGCGGCTGCAAAATAAGCGGCTGCAAGGTAAGCGACCGCAAGATAAGCGACCGCAAGATAAGCGGCCGCAAGGTAAGCGACCGCAAGATAAGCGGCCGCTTGCGAAGACCGGGGCAGGCCGCGCCTTAGCGCGTGTACTGCTCGCCACCGTCCAGATCGATGACGGTGCCGCTCAGGTAACCGGCGCGCGGCGACGCGCCAAACACAATCATGTCCGCGACCTCTTCGGGTTCCATCAGCCGGTTGAACGGCAGATCGGACAAGGTTTCCTGCCAGCGTGACTCATCGCCCCAGCGGGCCTGGGCGCGCTGGCGCGCCAGCGTCAGCACGCGGTCGGTGCGCGTGCGTGACGGGTTCACGCCAAAGACCCGGACACCGTGCCGGGGCGCTTCGCCGCCCAGCGCACGGGTGAACGCGATCAGCGACGCATTGGCCGCCGCGCCGCAGATGTAGTCGGCCCGGGGCGCCGACCCCGCCATGCCGATGATGTTGGCAATGACACCGGCGCCCGCTTCGCGCATGTGCGGGTAATAGTGCCGCGCCAGGTTGATGTAGCCGTGCACCTTCAGCTCCCACCCTGCACGCCAGCGTTCGTCTTGCACCTGGTCCAGCGCGCCGCCCGGCACGGCGCCCGCGTTGTTCACCAGGATGTCGACGGGGCCGGTTTCCTTGGCCAGCTTTTCTGCGGCGCCCGGCAGCGCCAGGTCCATCGTGACGGTGTGCGCGGCCTTGCCGCTGTGCTCGCGGATGGCGGCGGTGGCTTCATGCAGCGCCGCGTCGTCGCGCGCCACCAGAATCGGGTCCGCGCCTTCACGGGCGAAAGCGACGGCGCATGCCAGTCCTATCCCTTTGGATGCGCCCGTGATCAACACGCGTTTTCCGGCCAGCTGCAAGTCCATGAAGCCCTCCTGTCGTTTCACGCCCGCCAGCGCGGGACACTCGACGGTTGTAAACCAGATGCGTCTTTGTTGTCAGCCTGAAAGCGCCATAGCGTTGTGCGGCAAGCGCCTGTATGCTCATTCGACCCCATCTTGCTAGGACGCGGCGATGTCGGAAATCTGGCTGGAAATCTGGTCCACAGTACGTAGCGAATTTGCGGATATCCCTGACGTCGGCGAAGCCACGCGCATCGTCTTGCGTTTGGGGATGGCGGTATTGCTGGGCGGCCTGCTTGGGTATGAACGCGAGCGCAGCGGCAAGGCCGCGGGCCTGCGCACTCACATGCTGGTGGCGCTGGGCGCGGCGATCTTCGTGCTGGTGCCCTTGCAGGGCGGCATGGAAGTCGGTGACATCAGCCGCGTGCTGCAAGGCGTGATCGCCGGCATCGGTTTCCTGGGCGCAGGCGCCATCATCAAGCTCAGCAGCGAACGCGAAATCCACGGCCTGACCACGTCGGCCAGCATCTGGATGACGGCTGCGATTGGCGTGGCGGCCGGCATGGGGCGCGAAGCCACGGCGCTGGTCAGCACCTTGCTGGCGCTGTTCGTGCTGGCGGTGTTGCGGCGCGTCGAGGCGCGCATTTCCGCCAAGCAGGACAAGACGGTGATCGACACCGGCGACAAGCCGCTGCGCAACGGGTGAGGCGCAGCGCAATGGATAAGACGCAGCGTCAACGGATAGGCCGCAGCGTCAACTGCCGCCGGACACGTCGATGAACGACCCGCTGGTGTAGCCCGCCTCATCCGAAAACAGCCACATCACCGCGCCCGCCACTTCTTCTACCGACCCGCCCCGGCGCAATGGGATCACGCTTTTCAGGCGATCCACGCGGCCCGGTTCTCCGCCGCTGGCGTGCATGTCGGTGTAGATGGTGCCGGGGCGCACGCCATTCACGCGGATGCCTTCCGGCGCCACTTCCTTGGACAAGCCGATTGTCATCGTGTCCATCGCACCCTTGGACGCGGCGTAGTCCACATATTCATTGGGCGAACCCAGCCGCGCCGCCGCCGACGACACGTTGACGATGGCGCCGCCTTGCCCGCCATGGCGGGGCGACATCCGCCGCACGGCTTCGCGCGCGCACAGAAACGCGCCGATGACGTTCGTGGACAGCACGCGCAGCAGGCGCTCGGCGTCCATGGCGTCGACTCGCATTTGCGTTTCCAGAATGCCGGCGTTGTTGACCAGCGCGTCGATGCGGCCCAGGCGCTCGTCCAGCGTGCGGAACATGCGCAGCACCTCGTCTTCGCGCGCGACGTCGGCCTGGATGGCCAC
>CAJYKY010000450.1 GCA_913775005.1 uncultured Achromobacter sp. | reverse complement strand
GTCCTGCCCCGGCGACACGCGCGATTCAAAGCCCTTGCCCGAGATCGTCAGCGCGAACGTGCCTTGCGTTTCTTCGCAGGCGCGCACGCAGCGGTTGCAGACAATGCACTTGGACGCGTCGTAGCTGAAGTAGGGGTTGGAGTCGTCGATCTTGGCGTCCAGGTGGTTGGTGCCGTTGTAGCCATAGCGCACGTTGCGCAGCCCCACCACGCCGGCCATGTCCTGCAATTCGCAGTCACCGTTGGCGGGGCAGGTCAGGCAGTCCAGCGGGTGATCGGAGATGTACAGCTCCATCACGCCACGGCGCAGTTCGTGCAGCTTGGGCGTTTCCGTGAACACGACCATGCCGTTTTCCGCCGGCGTGGTGCACGACGCCGGATACCCCCGGCGGCCTTCGATCTGCACCAGGCACAGCCGGCAGGAACCGAACGCTTCCAGGCTGTCGGTGGCGCACAGCTTCGGGATGTTGATGCCGGCCTCGGCGGCGGCGCGCATCAGCGAGGTGCCTTCCGGCACGCTGATTTCCTGGCCGTCGATGGTCAGGGTGACGGTAACTTCAGAGACGCGCGCCGGTGTACCCATGTCGCGGTCGCGCTTGATGACGGTTTCTAGCATGGTGATCTCTCGGGTTCGGGCCGGGTTTTCAGGCCGCTCGTTCAGGCCAATGCGGCTGGCTGCGAGGACTCGATGCCGAAGTCCTGCGGAAAATGGTTCAGCGCCGACAGCACCGGGTAGGGCGCCATGCCCCCCAGCGCGCAGAGCGAACCGCCCATCATCGTGTCGCACAGGTCGCGCAGCAGGTGCACTTGCTGTTCGCGCTGCTTCGGGTCGGATCCGCCCGCAGCCAGCTTGTCGATGGTTTCCACGCCGCGCGTGGACCCGATGCGGCAGGGCGTGCATTTGCCGCAGGATTCGATGGCGCAGAACTCCATCGCGTAGCGCGCCATGCGCGCCATGTCGACGGTGTCGTCAAACGCCACCAGGCCACCGTGGCCGATCATGGCCGAGATCTGGATGTAGGCCTCGTAGTCCAGCGGCACATCCCATTGCGATTCCGGCAGATACGCGCCCAGCGGCCCGCCCACCTGCACGGCGCGCAGGGGCCGGCCCGATGCGCTGCCGCCGCCGAATTCATAAAGCAGATCGCGCAGGGTCAGGCCGAACGCCTTTTCCACCAGCCCGCCGTGCTTCAGGTTACCGGCCAGCTGGAAGGGCAGCGTGCCGTGCGAGCGGCCCACGCCATAGTCGCGGTAATACGCCGCGCCCTTGGCCAGGATGATCGGCACGGTGGCCAGCGAGATGACGTTGTTGATGACGGTGGGCTTGCCGAACAAGCCCGAGATAGCGGGCAGCGGCGGCTTGGCGCGCACCACGCCGCGCTTGCCTTCCAGGCTTTCCAGCAGCGAGGTTTCTTCGCCGCAAATGTAGGCGCCCGCGCCCTTGCGCACTTCGAGGTCAAAGCGCCGGCCGCTGCCATGTACGTCGTTGCCCAGCCAACCTACGCTGCGCGCGCGTTCGATCGCGGCTTCCAGCGTGGCAATGGCTTGCGGGTATTCGGAGCGCACATAGATGTAGCCGTAGGTCGCGCCCACCGCCAGGCCGGCGATGGTCATGCCTTCGATCAGGACGTACGGGTCGCCTTCCATCAGCAGGCGGTCGGCAAAGGTGCCGGAATCGCCTTCGTCGGCGTTGCAGACGATGTACTTCTGGCTGCCGGGCGTGCCGGCCACCGTTTTCCATTTGATGCCGGTGGGAAACGCCGCGCCGCCGCGCCCACGCAGCCCCGACGTGACCATTTCATCGACGATCTGCGCGGGGTCCATGGCCAGCGCGCGCTTCAAGCCGGCCAGCCCGCCATGTGCGGCGTAATCCTGGAGCGACAAGGGGTCGATCACGCCCACGCGGGCGAAGGTCAGCCGTTCCTGGTTTTTCAGATAGGGGATGTCGTCGGTCAGGCCCAGCCGCAAGCCGTGTTCGCCGCCCGTGAGCCAGCCGGCATCAAACAGGCCGGGCACGTCTTCGGGCGCGACCGGTCCGTAGGCGATGCGGCCTTCGTGCGTCGCAATTTCCACCATGGGTTCCAGCCACAGCAGCCCGCGCGACCCATTGCGCACGACGTGCACGGACAGGCCGCGTTCGTCGGCAATGCGTTCGATGCGTTGCGCCACGGCGTCCGCGTCCATGGCCAGCGCCGCGGCATCGCGCGGCACGTAGATCGTGATGGGGGCGCTCATGGCTTGGCCTCCAGCGTGCGGGTCAACAGGCGGTCAAGCTTGTCGGCGGTGACACGCGCATGGGGGTGGCCGTCGATCATCACGGCCGGCGACTGCGCGCACAGTCCCAGGCAGTACACGGGTTCCAGCGTGAAATTGCCGTCCGCCGAGCTGGCATGAAAGCCGCAGCCCAACGTCGCTTGCGCGTGCGCGGCCAGGTGATCGCCGCCCATGGCCTGACAGGCCTCGGCGCGGCACACTTCCAGCGTGTGGCGCGCGGCGGGTTCGCTGCGGAAATGGGGGTAGAAGGTGATGACGCCGTGGACTTCGGCGCGGGACAGGTTCAGGGCCTCGGCGATGGTTTGCACCGCCTCGGCCGGAATACAGCCCAATTCGTGCTGCACCTCGTGCAGGACAGGTAGCAGTGGCCCCGGCAGATGCTTCAGCCGGGCAACGATGCGTGCGGTGGCCGCAATGGCCGGTGTGGGGGACGCCTGAGCGGCGTCCAGGGCCATTTGGCCGCCCCGGGCGCCGCCGCTGGACGCCAAGTCGGATTTTGCCTCGCGCTGTGGCACGGTGGTCTCCTCCAGTAGGACTGGGTGTTTATGGGTCGGAATTCTGAGCTTTAATATGTTTTTTTAAACATAATAAATACCCGTCCGCCGCGTTATTTGTGTACTCTAACCACGTACTTGACCGGCTTCAATAAGAAATAAATGACATATAAGTTCCGAATCGGCCTGCGGCCGCAATGGACGCTGGGGACAGACGACGAGACCGCGCCCGTTCCCTTGCAGGACATGCTTGCGTTGCTGGCGGCCATTGACGCCACGGGCAATATCTCGGGCGCGTGCCGCGCCTGCGGTTTGTCGTATCGGCACGCCTGGGGCGTGCTGCGCCGTTTCGAAGCCATCTTCGGCACGCAGTTGCTGATCACCAATCGG
>CAJYKY010000449.1 GCA_913775005.1 uncultured Achromobacter sp. | reverse complement strand
CGCGCACGATGGTGCCGGAGATGAACTGGTATTGATCGGATGGCGTGAGAAATAGCGTTTCGACGTCCGGCAAGAGATAGCGATTCATGCCGGCCATCTGGAATTCGTATTCGAAGTCGGACACGGCGCGCAAACCGCGGACGATGACACGGCCGTTCTGATCGCGGACAAAGTCCTTCAAGAGGCCGCCAAAGCTCTGCACTTCCACGTTGGGATAGTGGCCCAGCACTTCGCGGGCGATTTCCACGCGCTCGTCGATGCTGAAAAAGGGCTTTTTATTGCGGCTGTGGGCGATGCCCACGACGACCTTGTCGAAAAGCGTGGCCGCGCGGCGGACCAGGTCTTCGTGGCCCCGGGTCAGCGGGTCGAAAGTGCCGGGATATACAGCGATGATCATGCGAGCTCCGTACCGTTATTAGTGGTGTACACCATCCTCCGAAGCTCGGATTATTGATCTATTTGCGCAATGCAGCAAATTCCAGCAGATGGTAGTGAACCGCGCCTGCCTTGTCCTGCCGCAAGATCTGGAATCCTTCGGGGGCTTCGATGGGGCTTTCCGCCTCGACGTAGACTAGCCCATGCTCGGTCAAAATGCCCGGCAGGATCGGCCACAGGCGCGGTAGCCAGCCCTGTCCAAAGGGAGGGTCCAGCAGGATGAGGTCAAAGCGTGACGCATCCATCCGTTCGGTGACCTGCATCGCATCGCCCACATGGATGCGTATCATGTCGGCTTTCAGCTTGTCGCGCAGTGTCCGCAGCGCGGACGCGGCGGTCTTGTCCCGCTCGACCATCTGCACATGCGCCACGCCGCGCGAGGCCGCCTCGAAACCCAGGGCGCCGCTGCCGGCGAATAGATCCAGCACCTGTTTGTCGGCGAATTCGCCAGCCCACAGGTGATTCAACCAGTTGAACAGCGTTTCGCGCACCCGGTCGGGCGTGGGGCGCAGCGTCTCCACGTCGGGTACGACGATGGGAGTGCGCCTGTATTGGCCGCCGACGATACGAATATACTTGTGACCCATGTTTAGCCGCTTCTTCAAGAAAAAATCCCCTCCGCCCGCCGCGCCGGTTCAACCCGCGCCGCCGCCGGAGGTCGTGGACGCCAATGCGGCGCCCGCCGAACCCGCCGTTGCCCCTGCAACGCCTGCGCCTTCTTCGCCCGCGCCGGTAGCTCCGCCGGCTGCTCCGATCGGTGCGCCGGTGGCTGCACCGGCGCCGCAGGCCGCGCCGCCGTCGACGGCGGCTGCGCCAGCCGTGACCGCCACACCCGCTGGCCAGTCTGCGCCAGCATCCGCTCCCGCACCAGCCGTCGGCGCGCCTGCGGCGCCTTCTGCTGCGGCAGCAACGTCTCTGCCCGATCGCTTCCGTAGCCCTTCGACGGCACCTGCAACGCCTGCGCCGGATCGCTTCGGTGCGCCTTCGACGGCACCTGCAACGCCTACGCCTGATCGCTTCAATGCGCCTTCGGCCGCACCTGCCGCGCCTGCTCCGATTCCGGCGGAGCCTTCGGCGCCTGTTGTAGCACCCGCGCAAGCGCCTGTGCCGCAGACTACGGTAGCTGCGCCAACCGTTGCGCCGGCTGTGACGCCTGCCGCATCAACTGCAACGCCAGTTGCTGGTACCGTCGCGACGTCCGTGTCCGCGCCTGCTGTGTTCGCCCCTGCATCCGCCCCTGCACAGGCTCCGATCGCTCCGCCTGCACCTATCGTGCCTGCCGCAGCACCCGCACCTGCTGCCGAAGCGCCCAAGAAGGCGTCGTGGCTGTCGCGGTTGAAGCAGGGCTTGTCGCGCACCGGGCAAAGCATTGGCGGCATTTTTGTTGGCGTCAAGGTCGACGAAAACCTGTTCGAGGAACTGGAATCGGCGCTCATTATGGCCGATGCCGGGCTTGAAGCCACCGAGAAGCTGCTGACCGCGCTGCGCGCACGGGTCAAGAAAGAGCGCATTGAAGACCCGGCCAAGGTCAAGACCGCGCTGCGCCAATTGCTGGCTGATCACCTGCGTCCGCTGGAACGCGACTTCAATCTGAACAGCGCCAAGCCCCTGGTGGTGATGATTGCCGGCGTCAACGGCGCGGGCAAGACCACGTCCATCGGCAAGCTGGCACATACGTTCCAGCGCCAGGGCGCCAGCGTGCTGCTGGCGGCGGGCGATACCTTCCGCGCCGCGGCGCGCGAGCAGCTTGTGCAATGGGGCAGCCGCAATAACGTCAGCGTGATTTCGCAGGATGGCGGCGACCCCGCCGCCGTGGCGTTCGACGCCGTGAACGCTGGCCGCGCGCGCGGCATGGGCGTGGTCATGGTGGACACCGCCGGGCGTCTGCCCACGCAGCTGCACCTGATGGAAGAACTGAAGAAGATCCGCCGCGTGATCGGCAAGGCCGATGCGGCCGCGCCACACGAAGTGCTGCTGGTGGTGGATGGCAACACGGGTCAGAACGCGCTGGCGCAGATCCGCGCGTTCGATGCCGCCATCACGCTGACCGGTTTGGTCGTGACCAAGCTGGACGGCACCGCCAAGGGCGGCACCTTGGCGGCGGTGGCGGCGGGCAGCCAGGGCGTGCGTCCGATTCCGGTGTACTGGATCGGCGTGGGGGAAAGCCTGGAAGACTTGCAGCCCTTCGTCGCCGATGAGTTCGCGGCGGCACTGCTGGCCGACTGATCCAACAACGCGATCAAGACAACGGGACGGTGCGCTACGCGCCGTCCCGTTTTTCATTGGCCGCCCGATGCGCGCGATGCGCCGGACGCATCCGACACGCCAGCACGCCAGCACGCCGACACGCCAGCACGCCAGCAAGCCAACTCGCCAACACGCCGGCGCATCCGACGCGCCAAACGCGCCTATTCCACCTGTCCCATCGCCGGATCGCTGATCCCGTCCTTGCCCGTTTCCACACGCCCTGCAAAGCGGCGCTGGAACGCGGCATAGCCCGTGCACGACACCGTGAAGTCATACCACTGGCCGCTGTCCGTGACTGGCCAGCTCAACTCACCGACTTGCCCCGCCGCCACCGTCGCCGTCCACGGGCCGTCATTGCGATATGCCATCGCCTGTACCGTAAACGTGCAGGCGTCGCTGCCGTTGTTGTGCAGCTTGACCTGCACGCGGGCGTCGTCGCACGGTTCATAGCAGACCTGGATCTCGGGCTGCGTGCCGCCCGTCTGCATCAGGTCTCCGGCGAACGCGCGGTGAAAGCCGTTGGGGCCTAGCACCCACAAGTCGTACTTGCCGCTATCTGCCGACACGTCCCACGCGTCGTCCAGTGACTTGCCTGCCTCCACGACGTAGCGGCGCGGAATGCGGTCCAGATGCAGCTTGTCGTACACATGGAAGACGGCGGCCGTTGCGCCCGTGCTGGCGTTGGCGAACAGCAGCCGCACGCGGTTTTCGCGCGCCTCTTCGCGGGCGCTGGTGTGCAGCTCGTAGGGCAGGGCGCGCGATGGGCGAGTGCCGGGCGCTTGCTTTGCCAAGGTCTGCTGCGTGGGAACGGCGATGGCCGGCTGGGCCTCCTGCCACGTCGTCAAACCGTCGGCGTCGGTCTTGGTCGAACGCCCCGACAACGTCGGCAGGCTCGCGCTGTTGGGCGACACGAAGTTCAGCGTGGACGTCAGGTCGCCGCACACCGCGCGGCGGAACGCGCTGATGTTGGGTTCGACAACGCCAAAGCGCTGCTCCAGAAAGCGCAGCGCGGACGTGTGATCGAACACCTGCGAATTGACCCAGCCGCCCCGGCTCCATGGCGAAATCACCCACATCGGCACGCGCATGCCGGGGCCAAAGGGCTTGCCGTCGGCCGTCAATTGCTTGGGCGTGGCGGGCGGATAGGTGAAGTATTCAAATGCCATCTCGGCATCGGACAAGGTGGACTTGCCGGCCAAGCTGCCGTCGTCATTGCGCGACGGCGCGGACGGCGTGGGCATGTGATCAAAGAAGCCGTCGTTCTCGTCATAAGTGACCAGGAACACGGTCTTGCTCCAGACCTCGGGCGATTGCGTCAACGCATCCAGCGCGGCCTGGATGTACCACGCGCCCTTGGCGGGGCTGGACGGCCCGGGATGCTCGCTGTAAGCGGCGGGCGGAATGATCCACGACACTTCCGGCAGCGTGCCGTTCATGACGTCATCGCGCAGGCTTTGCAGAAAGCCGCCGTCGGGCATGGTGTTGCCAAACCCCTTGGCCAGCGGGCTGAACTGGTCATCGATGGCGGGGTTGTAGGCCGGGCCGCCCTGATTGGTCACGCGCCGATCCGCGGGCATTTTTTCGATCTCGGCACGCCAATGACGAAAGCTCATCATTTCATTGCAGCCGAAGTTGTCGGGAATGTTCTGGTAGACCTTCCAGCTGACACCGGCCGCTTGCAGACGGTCGGCATACGTCGTCCACGTCCAGCCCTCGGTGGAGGGGCCGACGTCGGCGCCGTCGTTCATTTCGTTCATTACCACCGACACGTTGTCGCCGGACGGGCCATTGGTGCCGGTCCAGAAGAACAGCCGGTTCGGGATCGTGCCCGCGTGCATCGCGCAGTGATAGTTGTCGCAAAGCGTGAAGGCGTCGGCCAGCGCGCGGTGAAACGGCACTTCCGCCGTTTCGAAATAGCCCATCGACAGCGGCTGCTTGGCGCTGGGCCATTTGTCCATGCGGCCGTGGTCCCAGGCGGCCTGACAGTTGGGCCACGAATGCGGCGTGCTGCCCGCGCGCTGCGCGTTGCCCAGCGTGGTGTCCAGGTGATAGGGCAGTTCTTCGGTGCCGTCGCTGCGGGTCTGGTGAAAGACGTTCTTGCCGTTGGCCAGCGGAATGGGAAAGCGGTCGCCAAAACCGCGCACGCCAGGGAAGGTGCCGAAATAGCCGTCAAAGGAACGGTTTTCCAGCATCAGCAGTACGACGTGCTTGACGTCCTGGATCGTGCCGGTGGGGCTGCTGGCCTCAATGGCCAGCGCGCGCCGGATGCTGGGCGGGAACATCGACAAAGCGCTGACGGCGGCGGTGGCGCCCAGCGTGGACTTGAAGAACTTGCGTTTGGATGCGTCGAACGACATAGGCTTATCTCTGCGGTGGGTTTGCGTTGAACGGGCTCAAGGCGCGCAATGCGACGTGCACGCGGCGGGGGGCGTGACGGGCGTCGTCGGCGTTGTGGGGGGAGCGGGTTCGTCCGAGTCGTCGTCATCGCCGCCGCAGGCGGACAGCGCGAATACCAGCGACAGGGCGCAAACGGCCAAGAGGCCGCGTCTTGCATGGGCGAGCAAGGGGGAAGTGGTTTCCA
This sequence comes from uncultured Achromobacter sp., assembly GCA_913775005.1. Classification (GTDB taxonomy): domain Bacteria; phylum Pseudomonadota; class Gammaproteobacteria; order Burkholderiales; family Burkholderiaceae_B; genus Achromobacter. The sequence continues at coordinate 1,810 of CAJYKY010000449.1, read as the reverse complement.
TGGTTCGGTCTATGTGGATGGGCTGACGGCCCGCAGGCCGTTGCCATCACACAGCGCGAATCACAGCGCAAATGTGGGGCGGATGCGGCGGGCCACGAAGACGTCCGGCGCAGGCTGGCCGGGCGACAGCGATCCAGTATTGGCGTCGCGGATGTCCATGAATTGACAGCAAGCTGACCCGTTGCTGACTCCGGCCCTTTTTTTGAAACGCAGTGCGAGATGCGTGTCCAGGTGCAAGCGGCACGACGGGAGGTCGTGCGGATGCGTTAGAGGGGGCGAAGGAGCCCGTGCGCCTTACGCTTTCATGACTTCCAGAACGGCTTGCTGCGCGCCAGATCGTCAAACGCCTTTTGTGCATCGACGGCCAGTTCTTCCAGGCGAGCGCTGATCCAGCCCAGCGCGAACCAGGCTTGCGGATGCGTGGCGGTACACGATTCGTAGTAGTCCTTGGCCACGGCCAAGTCGTTGATTTCGCCCAGCACGTCCTGCACTTTGGACAGCAGCTTGCGGTAGCCGCGCAGCTTGGCCGCAGGCAGCAGCGATTCCGCAAACGCCAGGCTGTAGCGCAAGCGCTTGCCGCGTTTGCGCAGTTCGTGGCGCGTGGGAATGTCGAGCGTGGCGAATTGCGTGCCCTGCTCAGCCACCTTGCTGTGCCAGCGGTGCAGGCGGCGCGCCAATTGCTTGTGCAGCCGTTGCGGCTCGGCTTCCGGCGCCAGCATGGGGATGATGGTGGGCTTGACGCTCGGGCCGGCCACGCCGCCTTCCAGGCGGATGGCGGGTTCGGGCGCGGCGTCGCTGGGCGTGCCATTGGCGATGGTGACGCCGTCGTTGGCCGGCAGCGCGGGCGGCACGTCCAGACTCCATTCCAGCAGTTCCAGCAGCCAGGCCTGGAACGCCTTGCCGCCCGCGATGCTGCGCGCGTCTTGTTCAGGCGGCGCGGCTTCCATCGGAATCACGGGCATGCCGGCGCGGATCAGCGCGGGCGCCACGGTTTCGTTCAGCACGTCCTGGTCGCGGTTGGCGCCGAAGGCGGCGAAGTGCGTGCGCACGCCTTGCAGCATGGCGTCTGGCACGGGGGCGATCCAGCCATCGAATAGCTTCCAGGCCGAACGCAGCCGGCGCACGCCGACGCGCAACTGGTGCACGTGTTCGGAATTGCCAGCGCGATACACGCCTTCGGTGTCCACTTCGGCCAGCACGGCGGCATTGCGCGCGATCTGGTCCAGGCATTCGGCAGCGATGCGACCCATGGCTTGCGATGGCGTCATGTCGTCGCGCAGCTTGACCGTAGCGGCCGTGCGCGGCGCCCAGAATTGGGCGATGGCCTCGGCACGGCGGGCTTCCAGGTCGTCGCCCGGGGCGGCGTCCACGGCGGCCAGGCGTTCGGCCAACTGCGCCAGCGCGTCGCCACGTTCCGACTTGCTGCGCGGATCCAGCACCAGGCTGTGGCGCTGCTGCCAGCCGCGAGCACACGCGAAGATCGCGGCGGGGCGGCCCGATAGCAGTTCGAATTCCAGTTCCGAGATCGGCAGTTCCAGCGCGCCCGCGCGCAGGATGCCGGTGTCGTACGCCAGTTCCACCGTGCCGTAGCGCGTGCGCACCTTGCGCAGCAGGCGTTCGACATCGGTTTCATAACGCAAGCCGAGTTCGCCCTTGATGGCGGCCAGCGCGGCTTCGACCTCTGTGCCGGCATACACCGACAGATCAAGCACCGGGCCGGGGCGGGGGTGGTTCAGTTCAATGCGCGTGATGGCGTTGATGCCGGGCATCTTCAGCGTCTGCACCCAGTCGCGGCCTTCCTGACGCAAGC
>CAJYKY010000448.1 GCA_913775005.1 uncultured Achromobacter sp. | reverse complement strand
TGACCTATGTGCTGTACGACGCCCAGGGGCGCGAAGTGGGCCGGCTCAGCGATGACGTCACGGGGCCGATGGCGCCCGGGCAGATCCGGCTGGTCAAGGCGGTTACGCCGCTGCAATTCAACAAGGTGACAGTGCTGGATATCCGCGCCCAGTAGGTGCTGCCGCCTGCGCCTGCGGTCAAAAACCCTTATTCAAAAAGGGTTTAGACAGGGGGTTGTAGGGGCAAATATGGGAAAATTCCGATTGCTGACTCGATAACAGGGGCTTCCAAACGAAGCCCCTTATTGCGTCTGTCAGCTCGCCAGCAAGCCTGGCCCAGATATTAGGAAGTGGACATCATGTTTCCCAAAAGACTCACCGAAGGCTATCAATCGTTCCTGGGCGGCCGTTTCCATTCGGAAAGCAGCCGCTACCAGAAGCTGGCTGAAATCGGCCAAAGCCCGGAAATCCTGCTCATTGGCTGCTGCGACTCACGCGTGTCGCCGGAAGTGATCTTTGACGCCGGACCGGGCGAGATGTTCGTGGTGCGCAACGTGGCCAACCTGGTTCCGCCCTGTGACCCGGATTCGGAATCCTCGTACCACGGCACCAGCGCCGCGATTGAATTCGCGGTCAATGGCTTGAACGTCAAGCACATCGTCGTGCTGGGCCATGCGTCCTGCGGCGGCATCCGCTCTTTCTTCGACGACGCCCAGCCGCTGTCCAAGGGCGATTTCATCGGCAAATGGATGTCGCAGATCGAACCCATGGCTGAACGCCTGGGGCCCGGTACTGGCGACCGCCAAGCCAAGCTGAAGCGTCTGGAACTGGCCGTGGTCGAACACAGCCTGAACAACCTGATGACGTTCCCGTCAATCCGCCGCCGCGTTGAACAAGGCGAGCTGGAATTGCACGGCACGTACTTCGGCGTGGCAACCGGCGTGCTGTTCCTGCGCGACCCAGCCACGGGCGAATTCAACCCCTGCCTGGAAACCGGCGTTACCGGTTAAGGCGCATATCCGGTACCCTTGCGGTTGCTTTTCGCAACGCCACCACAAGGACCGATATGAAATTGTTTTTCTCTCCGGCTTCGCCCTTCGTGCGCAAATGCATGGTCATTGCCCAAGAAGCCGGCATCGCGGATCGCATTGAAAAACTGCCCAGCGCCGCTGGACCCGTCGCCCGCGACCAGACCATCATTCCCAGCAATCCGCTGGGCAAGGTGCCCACCTTGATCACGGATGATGGCCAGGTGCTGTACGACAGCCGCGTCATCTGCGAATACCTGAACGACCTTGCGGGCGGCGTGCTGTTTCCCGCTGGCGGGCAGGCCCGTTGGCAAGCGCTGGCGGACCAGGCGCTGGGCGACGGCATCATGGACGCCGCATTGCTCGCCCGCTACGAAGTGGCCTTGCGCCCTGAAGCGCTGCGTTGGCAAGACTGGGTCGACGGCCAGATGAGCAAGGCGCACGATGCGCTGGCGCAGCTGGAAAAGAACGTGAAACGCCTGGATGGCCGCCTGGACATCGGCGTCATCACCATTGCTTGCGCACTGGGGTATCTGGATTTCCGTTTCGCGAGCTACGACTGGCGCAGCACGCACCCCGGCGTCGCGGCGTGGTTCAAGACCTTCAATGCGCGTCCGTCGATGCAGGCGACGTTGCCGCCTGTCTGAAGCGGGAAGGATCGTCCGGCGGGATGGCCGGACTGAAACGGCGGCTCAGACCGGCGGTGACCTCCGCCGAGTCTGTTACGCCTTGATGCCTCGCGCCACGGGCTGACATGCCGTGGCGCGCACGCCGCGCTACTGTGACGCATCGGATTGAACTTTCCACTCGGGAGCCACGATGAACGTCACCGCCATCTCAAGCATCCCTCGCGTCGCCGCACCCACCGCTGCCACATACGCTGCGCGCGTCCCCATCGTGGACGACACGCGCGCCGCGTGGCAGGCAGAACGCGCTGCCGCGCTACGCAACGCGGATCGAATCACCGACCGCAACACCGACCCATCTGCGGAGCGAGCAGCCGCCCTGTCCGCCGAACGCCAAGCCGCCCTGCGCCAAGCGTTGCGTGAAGATGCCGCGCAGGCCGCCTGGGAAGCGCGGCGCATTGCTCGCACCCGGCCCGTGGCTGACACCGCCGCCGCTCAGGCCGCGCACCGCAGCGACACGGACGCGGCGCGCCACGCAGATGCCGCTATCGACCCGCTGGCCGCCGCCACGGCGCCCGTGATCGCAAACCTGGACGCCCTGCGCGACCAATACGCTGACACCCGCCTGCGCCGCGCTGTCGACGCCTACACCGTGCAGGCTGGCGTAGACCCGGTAGCGCAGCGTGCCAATAACGCCAATGACCTGGGCACCATCGAAGGCCTGACGCCGCTCCAGCCCTACCGCGTGGCGATGGGTAACGCGCAAGTGCAGGAATTGCAGACGGCCGTAGCCATGAAGGCCGCAGGCGTCGGCATCCCGGCCGTGGCTAATATCGGCGCGACTGAAAACGTGACGGACAACGCGCGCTACCGTTCAGGATTCGCGGCCCGGCCAGACGCCTGAGCGCGCGCATCGCCCATTGAAAAGCCGCCTGGTCAGAACAGACCCAGGCGGCTTTTTTTCATGGCCGGATGTGAAGGCCGATCAGTGGAAGAATTCCGCGATCATCGTCGCACCCAGGAAGGTGCCGGCGTTGGCGGCCAGCGACACCACCACGATCTTCCAACCCAGCTTGCGGAAGGCCGGCAGGTCCTTCAGGATCGACAGGCCGGCCATGGCCAGAATCACGGTCGTGAAGGGCAGGAAGTTGACCTTGCCCACCAGCGCAATGATCTGGTCCGAATACGGCAGCACGCCCGGGCAACCGGCGGTCATCGCGATCAGCGACAGCACGAACACGGCCGGCAGCTTCGGGATCACGCGCAGGATCAGGTCAGTGATGACCACCAGCGAAATGATGATGCCCATGCCAGGCAGCGCATCCATGAACGGCACGTTGTAGCCCAGGCGGTTGCCCACCAGCGCGAACAGGCCGCAGATGACATAGGCGGTCAGGCGGTCGCCGAAGCCCATCTTGGCGTTGTGCGCCGGCACGTCTTCCGACACGCTGCTGTCGACGACGGCTTCGTCGGCCTTGCTGCGCGAAAAGCGGCCCAGCACCGGCTCCAGCTTGCCGTACAGGAAGATGGTGGTCGGCAGCGAGATGAACAGCGTGAAGTACACGCCCACCACCGTCGTCAGCAGGTTGGCGGCGGCGGCCAGCGCGGCCACCTGATGCGCCATTTCCGGCGTCTGCTGCGAGGCGATGGCGCCCACGCCAGCGGCCATCATGCTGCCGGAACCCACGCCCGCGCCCATGGCGAGCGAACGCGGATCGAAGATGTTCAGGCTCGTGATGAAGCCAGCCATCAACGCCACGAACAAGGCGCCGATGACGGTGCCCGTGATGTACTCGGCCATCACGCCCCGGCCTTCAGGCGAATTCATGCCGTAGCGTTCGCCGATGATGGCCAGGCTGGGCTCGCGGCCCACCGAGAACGTGGCGCCGATTGCTTCGCGCTTGATGCCCAGCAGCAGCGCCAGCGGCAGGCCGATGGCCAT
>CAJYKY010000447.1 GCA_913775005.1 uncultured Achromobacter sp. | reverse complement strand
CTTCATCGCGCGACGGCGCGCCGGATTCGTCGCTGGTGGCGTCGGGCGGATCCAGCGTGAGTTCGGTCAGGAAGCGTTCGCGCGTGGGATAGCCCGCCGCCAGACGCACCAGCTGATCCAGATCGGTCTTGCGCACGCGCGCATCGTCGTACAGCCGTTCAAGCTGACCGGCGTACCAGCGCAGCGCCAGGTCCACATCGGCGGGCCAGCGCAAGGCCGGGTCGCACAAGGCGGCATAGGTGTCGGCAAACGCGCTCCACTCTTCCTGCGCGGCCGCGCCGGGTTTGAATTCGCGCAGCGCCTGCAAGGGTTCGGCGGACGCGGACATGGCGTCCATGAGTTTGCCCGCCGTGGCAGGGCCGATGCCCGGCATCAGTTGCGCCACGCGGAAACCCGCCATGCGGCCACGCGGGTTTTCGGCCCAGCGCAGCAGCGACAGCAGGTCTTTGACGTGCGCGGCTTCCAGAAAGCGCAGCCCGCCAAATTTCACGAAGGGAATGTTCCGGCGCGTCAGTTCCAGTTCCAATGCCGCGCTGTGGCTGGACGTGCGAAACAGCGCGGCTTGCGATTTCAACGTGGCGCCGCCCTCGCGCTGCGCCAGGACCTGATCGGCCACCCAGCGCGCCTGCCCGGCTTCATCGCTGACCGTGACCAGTTCGGGCAGTTGCGACGATGTGCGGTCGGTCCACAAGTCTTTGGCGTAGCGTTCCGTGGCCAGGCCGATGACGGCATTCGATGCGTTCAGGATCGGTTGCGTCGAGCGATAGTTGCGGTCCAGCGTGATGACACGCGCGGGCGCGGGAAACTGATTGGGAAAGTCCAGGATGTTGCGCACGGTGGCGGCGCGGAAGGAATAGATCGACTGCGCATCGTCGCCCACCACCGTCAGCCCGCGGCCGTCGGGCTTCATGGCCAGCAAGATGGCCGATTGCAGCCGATTGGTGTCCTGGTATTCATCGACCAGCACATGGTCAAAGCGCCCGCCGACATCGGCGGCAATGCCCGGGTCCGACATCATCTCGGCCCAATAGAGCAGCAAGTCGTCGTAGTCCAGCACTTGCTGATCCTGCTTGGCGGCCACATAGCCGCGAAACAGCGTCTTCAGTTCGTCTTCCCATTGCGCGCACCACGGAAACGTGGACTTCAATACATCCGCCACCGGCGTCTGGCTATTGACGACGCGGGAATAGATTGCAAGGCACGTGCCCTTCAGCGGAAAACGCGACTTGGTGGACGACAGGCCCTGTTCATGCCGGACCATGCCCATCAGGTCTTCGGCGTCGCCCCGGTCATGGATGGTGAAGGCTTCCGACAAGCCGATGCGCAGCGCGCAATCGCGCAAGAGCCGCGCGCCGATGGCGTGGAACGTGCCCGCCCAAGGCAAGGACGGCGCCTGCTGCGAGCCGCGCAGATTCATGACCCGCTGCAACACCGAGCCCACCCGGCGATCCATTTCCTGCGCAGCGCGGCGGGAGAACGTCAGCAGCAACATGCGTTGCGGGTCGGCACCGTTCAGGATCAGGTGCGCGACCCGGTGCGCCAGCGTGTTGGTTTTGCCCGAGCCCGCGCCGGCAATTACCAGCAAGGGACCGCCATCACCGCCCGCACCGGCCACGCCAAATTCGGCGGCCTCGCGCTGGGCGGGGTTCAGATCGGCGAGCGGGTCGGGACGCGCGTCGGGACGGGCATCGCTGCGGTCGTCAGGGCGGGAATCGGAAGGGGCGGGAGATTGGGGATCGGGCATGACACGGCGGGTGTCGCCAAGGCGCGGCGGGTGGAAATGACTGGCTATTTATCCAGCTATGATAGCAGCGTCGCCCAGCGCCCCCCCGGCGGCATCCCTACCTGTTTTGGCTTATGCGCATTCTGACTGGCACCGCCTCCTGGACCGACCCGACCCTGCTGGCTTGCGGGCGCTTTTATCCGCCCAGCGCCCACACCGCCACGTCGCGGCTGCAATTCTATGCGTCGCGGTTTGGGCTGGCCGAAGTCGATTCCAGCTACTACGCCCTGCCCTCGGCCGACAACGCCTATCTTTGGGCGCAGCGCACGCCCGACGATTTCATCTTCAATATCAAGGCCTTCCGGCTATTCACCGGCCACCAGACGCCGCTATCCGCGCTGCCTGCCGACATCCGGCGCGAACTGGACGACCGGGCTGAACCCATCATCTATCACCATCAGATGCCCGAAGACCTGCGGGACGAACTGTGGCGGCGGTATCAGCTGGCATTGGAACCCTTGCGCATGCCAGGCAAGCTGGGCGCCGTGCATTTTCAGTTTCCGCCCTGGATCCGGCGCGATGCGCGGGGCCGCGCGCATGTGGCCGATTGCGCGCAGCGCATGCAAGAGCATCTGGTGTCGGTGGAGTTCCGGCATCGCAGCTGGTTCGACAGCCCCGCCGCCATCGCCGACACGCTCGCGTTCGAGCGCGATCTGGGGCTGGTGCACACGGTGGTGGATGCGCCGCAAGGCTTTGAGAACACGGTGCCTGCCGTGTGGGAAAGCACCCATCCCGATCTGACCTTGCTGCGGCTGCATGGCCGCAATACCGAGGCATGGAACGCATCGGGTTCAGCGTCGTCGGGCCGCTTTCAGTACGAATACACCGAACAGGAAATTGCAGAACTCGTGGAGCGTTTCACGCGGCTGGCCTCGCAAAGCGCGCAGGCGCATGCCGTGTTCAACACCAACTTCGAAGACCAGGGCATGCGCAATGCAGCCGCCTTCGCGGCCGCGTTGGGACCAGTGCAAGGGTCGTTGGGGGTTTAGGCTCGGGAGTTTTGGCCAGGGTCTAGGCTAACTCTGGGCTGGCGGCCCAGAGTCAGGCCGCCGCCGGCTTGCGCGCCACTTCCGCCAGGCTTTCCAGCAGCACTTCAAACTTGCGCGCAATGTCGTGTTCCGGCACGCACGCATAACCCAGCAGCAGACCGGGCCGGCGCCCTTCTTCATTGACGTAATAGCGCGACAGCGCGCGCGTCAGCACGCCCTTGCTGCGCGCCACATCCACCACGCGCAGGTCATCCATGTCCACAGGCATGGTCAGCACCAGATGCAGGCCCGCCATGCTGGCATCGCGGTGCAGCCACTCTGGCCCCAGCCGGCGTTCAATCAGGTTCACCAGCATCGCGCGGCGCCGCCCATACAGCATGCGCATGCGGCGGATGTGGGCGGCGTAATGGCCTTCCGAGATAAAGGTGGCCAGCGCCGCGTGCGTCATCAGATGGCCTTCGCGGTAGAGCTCGGCATGCGCTGCCTGAAACGCGGCGGTCAGCGGTTTGGGCAATACCAGATAGCCCACGCGCAGGCCCGGATACAGCGTCTTGCTGAAGGTGCCCATGTAGATGACGGGCGAATCAGGTTCCAGACCTAGCAAAGATGCAATGGGCCTGCCAGAGAAACGGAACTCGCTGTCGTAGTCGTCTTCAATGATCCAGCTGCCGAATTGCCGTGCCACGGCCAGCAGCTGGCGCCGCCGTGTCAATGACATGACGGGGCCAAGCGGATATTGATGCGATGGGGTGACGAAGATAAAGCGCGGCGGCGTGCCCACGGTGTCGGGCAGGCGCATGCCTTCTTCGTCGACGGGCAGGTGCACGGTGTGCAAGCCGTTGGCCTGCAAGATGGTGCGCGCGCCCCAATAGCCGGGGTCTTCGACCCACGCGGTTTCACCCACATCACCCAGGATGCGCGTGGTGAGGTCGATAGCCTGATGCGAGCCTTCGGTGATGATGATCTGTTCAGGATCGCAATCGATGGAGCGCGTCAGCGCCAGATGTTCAGCCAGCGCTTCGCGCAGCGCGGGCAGGCCGCCGCCGTAGGCGTAAGTCAGCAAGTCCGGCGACGGGTTGCGCCACAACGCGCTGAAAATGCGGCCGAACTTCTTGTAGGGGAACTCGGTCAGGTCGGGCACACCGGGCATGAAGGCGCCCCACTGATAGGGCGAGGCCGACACGCCATCCACAATGGCCGCGCCGCGTGGCGACAGCGCCGGCCCCGGCTGCGCTTCACGCGCCTGACGCAGGCGGCGGCCGCTGGCCAGATAGGAATCCGGTACGGACGCGTTGACAAAGGTGCCGTTGCCTTGGCGGCTGCGCGTATAGCCTTCCGCCAGCAACTGGCTGTAGACATGCACCACGGTGTTACGCGCGATGCCCAATTCGGCCGCGAGGTCGCGCGAGGCAGGCAGGCGCGAGTCTGCCGCGATGGCGCCGTCGAGGATCGCTTCACGAATTCCGCGATACAGGCGCTTATTCATCGGTTCAGTGGAACCATCAGCCAAGCGCAGCAGCAGCAAGTCACCTACAATGGACCGCAATTGGTTCTACCTGTTTTATCAAAGTGGTTCCCACAAATGGGGCCATCGTAGCATTAAATAAGGTTTTTCCCGCCCACCACGTTCCCCGAGGCAGAGATGAAGAATCAGGACTTGAATACCCGCCGTTCCCTGGCCACCCCGCGCGGCGTTGGCGTCATGTGCGATTTCTACGCCGTGCGCGCTGAAAACGCCACGCTGTGGGATGCCAATGGCAAGGAATACATCGATTTCGCAGGCGGCATCGCCGTGCTCAACACCGGCCACTTGCACCCCAAGGTCAAGGCCGCCGTGTCCGCCCAGCTGGACAACTTCACGCACACCGCCTACCAGATCGTGCCGTACGAAGGCTATATCTCGCTGGCCGAACGCATCAACCGCCTGGCCCCCATCGACGGCCTGAAGAAAACCGCTTTCTTCACCACCGGCGTCGAAGCCGTTGAAAACGCCATCAAGATCGCACGCTCGGCCACCGGCCGTTCGGGCGTCATCGCCTTCTCGGGTTCGTTCCACGGCCGCACCATGCTCGGCATGGCGCTGACCGGCAAGGTCGCCCCGTACAAGCTGTCGTTCGGCCCGATGCCCGGCGACATCTATCACGTGCCTTTCCCCAACGCCACGCAATCCATCAGCGTGGCCGATTCGCTCAAGGCGCTGGACTTGCTCTTCAAGTGCGACATCGACCCCAAGCGCGTTGCCGCCATCATCATCGAACCGGTGCAAGGCGAAGGCGGTTTCAACATCACCCCGCCTGAACTGATGACCGCGCTGCGCAAGGTTTGCGACGAACACGGCATCCTGCTGATCGCCGACGAAGTGCAGACCGGCTTTGGCCGCACCGGCAAGCTCTACGCCATGGAACACCACTCGGTCCAGGCCGACCTCATCACCATGGCCAAGAGCCTGGGCGGCGGCTTCCCGATTTCGGGCGTCGTCGGCCGCGCCGACGTCATGGACGGTCCGGCCGCTGGCGGCCTGGGCGGCACCTACGCCGGCAACCCGCTGGCCGTTGCGGCCGCACATGCCGTGCTGGACGTCATCGCCGAAGAAAAGCTGTGCGACCGCGCCAACGTGCTGGGCGAAAAGCTGCGCGCCCACCTGGAAGGCCTGCGCGCCAAGGTTCCCGCCATTGCCGACGTGCGTGGCCTGGGCTCGATGGTCGCGCTGGAACTGAACGACGCCAGCGGCAAGCCGGACGCCGAAGCCGTCAAGCGCGTGCAGGCTCGCGCCTTGGAACAAGGCTTGATCCTGCTCAGCTGCGGCGTCTACGGCAACGTGCTGCGCTTCCTGTACCCCCTGACAATTCCCGACGCGCAATTCGACCGCGCATTAGCTATCCTGTCCGAAGCGCTGACCGCCTGACGCTCAATCACCCGATCTGAACCCGGGCCTTAGCGCCCGGACCGCATTCCCGTTCAGGGCGACAGGCATGGTACTTGCGGGCGTTGCGGATTTTGTCCGCCACGCCCGCAACCGTTTGTTGCCCT
>CAJYKY010000446.1 GCA_913775005.1 uncultured Achromobacter sp. | reverse complement strand
CCCGACGCGTCCCGCGTCCCCCGGCCCCACGCCAGCGGCGCGTTGGACGGCGTACGCGTCATCGATCTTTCCCGCGTGCTGGCCGGGCCGCTATGCACGCAGATGCTGGCGGACCAGGGTGCCAGCGTCATCAAGGTGGAACCGCCCGGCGGCGATGAAACGCGCACGCTGGGCCCGCCCGTCAATGACGACGGCGACGCCGCCTACTTCACCGCCGTCAACCGCGGCAAACGCGCCATTGGCCTGGACTTGTCGCTGCCTGCCGGCCGCGACGTGCTGCTGCGCCTGCTGGAAGACGCCGACGTCCTGGTCGAAAACTTCATTCCCGGCACCATGGCCAAATGGGGCCTGGACTACGAGACGGATCTGAAGCCGCGCTTTCCGCAACTGATCTACTGCGCCATCTCGGGCTTTGGCGACGACGGCCCGCTGGGCGCGCTGCCCGGTTACGACGCCATCCTGCAAGCCATGTGCGGACTGATGAGCGTGAACGGCGACCCCGCCAGCGGCCCCACCCGCATCGGCATTCCCATCGTTGACCACCTGACCGGATACGTTGCGCAGTCCGGCATCTTGATGGCGCTGTACCACCGCGCGCGCACGGGCCAGGGCCAGCGCGTGGAAGCCACATTGTTCGACACCGCGCTCAGCCTGCTGGTGCCGCACGCCGCCAACTGGATGCACACGCAGGCAACGCCCGGCCTGCTGGGCAGCGCGCACCCCAACATCGCGCCTTACGACCGCTTCCGCTGCCGAGATGGCGAGCTATTCCTGGGCATCGTGAACGACCGCCAGTTCCGGAAATTCTGCGACTACATGGGACTGGCCGCCCTGTTGGATGACGAGCGTTTTGGCACCAACCGCCAGCGCCTGCAACACCGCGACGCGTTGCGTCTCGCCATCGAAACCGCGCTGGCCACGCGCGAACGCGACGTGGTCTGCCGCGACCTGATGCAGCTGGGCGTACCCGCCGGCCCGGTCCACACCGTGCCTGAAGCCTTCGAGCAAGCGCATGCGCGCCATCGCGGCATGCGCGTGGACCGCGACGGCTATCACGGCATCGGTGTCGCAACGCGGCTGTTCAACGCGCCCGCAAGGCTGCGCCGCTTGCCGCCGGCCTATGCGCAGCACACCGACGAAGTTCTGCGCGAGGCCGGCCTTGACGACCACCACATCGCGGCGCTGCGTACGCAAGGCGTCTTGCCGCGCAAGCCTCCTCGAAAGCCTTAGCGCAGGCCGCAGGAAGCGGTAGCAAAAGCCGTACTGAAAGCCGTATCGAAGCCGTAGCGAAAACCCGTTCGACATCCAATAAAAAAATCGAGGAGACCACCATGAAGACACTACACCTGTTCGCCGCGCTAGCGGCGTCCCTGTTGTTCACCCACCCTTCGGCCGCCGCCGACGCCTACCCCTCAAAACCCATCCGCATCATCGTGCCGTACCAAGCCGGCCAAGGCACCGACGTGGCCGGGCGATACCTGGGTGAGTATCTGGCCAAAGCCATGGGGCAGCCTGTCATCGTTGAAAACCGCCCGGGCGCGGGCGGCAACATCGGTGCATCCGAAGCGGCGCGCGCCGCCCCGGATGGCTACACGCTGCTGATGGGCACGAACGGCACGCACGTGCTGAATCAGTACATGTATGCGTCCACCAACTTCGATCCCGAAAAAGATTTTGAACCCATCATGCTGGTCAGCTCGTTCCCGATGGTGCTGCTGACGACGCCGGCATCCCCCTATGCCAGCCTGGCCGACTTGCAGGACGGCGCCCGCGCCAAGACCGACAGCGTCAACGTGGGCATGCCCAGCACCACCGCGCGGCTTGTGTTTGAACTGCTCAAGCAACAAGGCGTGGCCAGCCTGCGCGGCATTCCATACAAGGGCTCGGCCACCGCCACCACGGATCTGATGGGCGGACAAGTGCAGGTGGGGATCGACACCGTCAGCGCCGCGCGCTCGTTCATCACCGGCGGCAAGTTGCGCGCGCTGGCCGTGACATCGCTGAAAGAATCCGCGCTGCTGCCCGGCGTGAAGCCGGTGTCGGCCCAAGGCCTGCCGGGCTTTCAAGTGATTGCGTGGAATGGGCTGTACGCGCCCAAGGGCACGCCACAGCCTATCGTGCAAAAGCTGAATGCCGAACTGGCGAAGATTCTGGCGCGCCCCGAAGTGCAGCAACGCCTGCTGGAATTGGGCCACGAACCGGGCGGCGGCACGCCGGACGAGCTGGCCGCGTTTGCGCGCAGTGAACGGCAGAAGTGGCAACCGCTGATTGTGCAGGCGGGGTTGAAGGCAGAGTAGAAGTCGACCGACGCGATCCAAGCAACCCTCCGCTTCCGCTGCAAGAAAAGCCCAGGCCCCGCGCCTGGGCTTTTTCTTTAGCTGCGCCACCCCTAGCAGCGCAGCCGGGTTAACCCCAACACCTCAACCGTCTTAATACCTATAACATCAGAGAATATATTTTAAAGAGACACCCCTCAGCCCATCCACCGGGAGACGACCATGGCGATGCCCACCCTGAAGCACTTCATCAACGGCCAATACGCGGAGTCCTCGGGCTCCGAATATTTTGATTTGATCAGCCCCGTCACCGGCAAACCGGTCGCCCGCTCTCCCAACGCCACCGACGCCGATATCGACACCGCCTACGCCGCCGCCCGGCAGGCATTCAAAACCTGGGGCCGCAGCACGCCATCCGCCCGCCAACAAGCCTTGCTGAAACTGGCCGATGCCGTGCAGGCCAACGCCAACCGCCTGGTCGATGCGCAAAGCCGCAACACCGGCCAGCTCAAACACTTGATCGCCTCGGAAGAAGTGGCTGTCTGCGTCGACCAGATCCGCTTCTTCGCTGGCGCCGCCCGCTTTCTGGAAGGCAAGGCCACGGGTGAATACATGGAAGGGCTGACCTCCAGCATCCGCCGCGAGCCGCTGGGCGTCGTGGGTCAGGTCACACCGTGGAACTACCCCTTGATGATGGCCGTGTGGAAAATCGCGCCCGCGCTAGCCGCCGGCAACACCGTGGTGTTGAAACCCAGCGACAGCACCCCGGAAAGCACCTTGCTGCTGGCCGAAATCGCCGCGCCGCTGTTCCCGCCCGGCGCCTTCAACGTCGTGCTGGGCAATGCCGCCGCCGGCGCGAAGCTGGTGTCGCACAAGACGCCCGCGCTGGTGTCCATCACCGGTTCCGTGCGCGCCGGGCTGCAAGTGGCTGCGTCCGCCGCCGCCAACCTGGCGCGCGCGCATCTGGAACTGGGCGGCAAGGCGCCCGTCGTCATCTTTGACGACGCCGACTTGGACCGCGCCGCGCAGCACATCGCCATGACGGGCTACTTCAACGCCGGGCAAGATTGCACCGCCGCCACCCGCGTCATCGTCGCGCATGCCGTGCACGACGCCTTCGTGTCCAAACTGGTCGAGGCCGCGCGCGCCACACGCTTTGGCGAACCCGACGATCAGAACGCCCTCTACGGCCCGCTGAACAACGCCGCCCAGATGGAACGCGTGCAAGGCTTCATCCAGCGCCTGCCCGCTCATGCCCGCATCGAAACCGGCGGCCGCCGCGCCTCGCGGCCCGGCTATTACTTCGAGCCCACCGTCATCACCGGCCTGAAGCAGCACGACGAAGCCATCCAGACAGAAATTTTCGGCCCGGTCATTACGGTGCAGTCCTTCACGGATGAAGCCGATGCCATCCACAAAGCCAACGATGTCGATTACGGCCTGGCCGCCAGCGTCTGGACGCGCGATCACGGCCGTGCGCAGCGCCTGTCGCGCGAACTGGATTTCGGCACCGTCTGGATCAACACGCACATTCCGCTCACGGCAGAAGCGCCGCACGGCGGCTTCAAGCATTCCGGCTATGGCAAGGACCTGTCCGCCTACGGCTTCGAGGAATACACGCGCATCAAGCACGTGATGAGCTCGCACGACTAACCAGGAACCGCCATGCCCCAAACCCTGCACCTGCGCGACCTCGTTACCCGCGCGCATCACGAAGTCCATACCCTGCACAACACCGGCTCGCTGGAACGCCATTTCTCGCGTCACTACATCGACCACTCGCCCTACGTCAGAGACGGCATCGACGGTTTGTTCAAGCTGGTCCACGACAACCCCGCCATGCGTTACCACCCGCGCCGCGTGCTGGTGGACGGCGATCTGGTCGCCTTGCACGGCCGCTACACCTGCCGCGACGCTACCCCGCTGGTGGGCTTTGACATCTACCGCGTGGCCGGCGGGCTGATCGTTGAACACTGGAATGGATTGGTGCCCGAAGCCGCCCCCAACGCCAGCGGCCGCACGCAGCTGGACGGCCCCAAGGAACCCGCGCCCGATCAGGACCGCGAGGCCAACCGCGCCCTGGTCACCGCGTTCTTCAACCGCGCCTTGATACAGGGCGACTACACCGCCTTCAACGACTACTGCAATGGTGAAAGTTTTCACCAGCACAGTCCGGACATCGCCGACGGTGTGGCGGCCGTCATCCGCTTTCTGGAGCGGCTGCGCGAAAAGGGCCAGGCGCTGCATTACCAGCAGATCCATCGCACCGTGGCGGACGGCGACTTCGTGCTGACGCATTCCGAAGGCAGCATCGCCGGCGAGCGCCATGCCTACTTCGAACTGTGGCGCGTGCAGGACGGGCGTATTGCCGAACTCTGGGACGCCATCATGCCCGTGCCGCAGGACGCCGCGGCCGCGCATCGCCGCGGCATCTTCTGACAGCTGCGTGGCATGATGCACGTTTTCTTTTTCCGTCCCGGAGCCCGCCCATGACCGCCCACGCCATCGTCTACGCCCCTATCGGCCAAGGCACCCGCTCGGACCAGGTCGTTGAACGGCTCAGCAACGCCATCGTCGCCGGCCTGTTGCACGTGGACGAACAGCTGCCCAACGAGAACGAGCTATCGCGCTTGTTGGGCGTGTCGCCCGTCACCGTGCGCGACGCCCTGAACACCTTGCGCGCGCGCCAGCTTATCGACACGCGGCGCGGGCGCAATGGCGGCAGCTTTGTCTGCCCGGTGCCGGCGGACGTTCTGCGCGACCGCCATCCGCTGCGCCTGGCCACCTCGGGTGAACTCGCCGATCTTGGCGAGCTGCACTGCGCGCTGGTCAGCCACAGCGCAAGGCTGGCTTCGCAGCGTTCAACACAAGAAGACCACCAGCGGATGGCGCAGCAAGTGGACTTGTTTGAAGCGGCGCGCGATCCGCAAGGCCGCGCGCAAGCCGACATGCGTTGCCTGCTGATGCTGGCCAGCCACGCACAGTCGGCGCGGCTGGCCAACCAGGAACTTGAAGTCCAGGCCGAATGGGCACCACTGGTGGCCACACTGTATGCGGACGCCGACTTGCACGCCGACACGGTGGCCGCATACCGCCGTCTGCAAACCGCCTTGGCGGATGGCGACGAAGCCGGCAGCAGCGCCTGTGCCCACGACATGATCGGCGCACTGATCGACCACCTGCTGGATCACAAACTGCGGCTGGACGCCACGGCCCCACCGCCACAACCGCCCAGGAATCGCTGACGCAGGCGGTCACCCCGGCCCTTTAGGAGACGGCAGATGAACGAAGACGCTCGTATCGATCGCGCCAGCGGCATTCTGGAATGCGTGGTGAACGACGCCCGCCATACCGCTCATACGCTGGCCGACACGGCCGCCCAGATCCTGTCGGATCAAACGCCAGCGCCGGGCAGCGGCCTGCGCCTGTCGTCCGAGCACCGGCGCGCGCTTCAGCCGCACATCCAGGTCGCGCTGCGGCTGAACCCGTGGTGCAACGGCGCAGGCTTTGCCAGCTACGCCACCTCCGCCGGCCGCGACGACGGCTACTGGACGCTGGAATGGTGGCAGCAGGACGAACGGGTCTTGCAACCCGCGCAGCTGGAACGCAACCAGGAAACACGGCGGCGGCTGGACTTTCGCGCCTTTGCCTGGTTTGACGAACCCGCGCGCCGCCATCGCCCCATCATCGAAGGCCCGTACGTCGACTACATCTGCAATGGCGCCTACACCATCACCGCCGCGCATCCTGTGCTGGTGCGCAATGCGTTCGCGGGCGTGGCCGCCGTGGACGTGCTGGTCTCCACACTGGACCGCATGCTTCTGCCCGCGATGCGCCTCCTCAGTTCGCCCGCGCTGATCGTGAACGCGGATTCACGCGTCGTCACCTCCACCGCAAGAGGCATACGCGCTGGCAGCCTGTGGCGGCCGCAAGCGGGCGCACGTTTGATCGGCGCGCCCGATGCCTTGCGCCTGGCCGTGCTGCCACCCGCGGCGCCGCGCCCTGCGCGCGCACCTAAGGATGCAGCGCCGCCGCTGCGGCATACCGGCTGATCACATCAGGAGGCTCCCCATGAAGTGGTATCTGCAAACGCTCAAGCGCTACAACGTCTTTCGCGGGCGCGCGTCGCGCAAGGAGTATTGGATCTTCGTGCTGTTCCAGGTCCTGGCGGTGTTGGCGATCTCGGCCGCTGAGCGCGCGCTGGCGATCGCCAACCCGGAAATTCTTTTTGGCTGGTTCACGGCGGGCTTTCTGGCGCTGACGCTGCTGCCCGCGCTGGCCATCACGATCCGCCGGCTGCACGACACCGGCCGCAGCGGTTGGTGGGGCCTGCTTCACGCGCTGCCCGTGCTGGGCACGCTGCTGCTGCAAGCCTTCATGCTGCCGGCCGGCGCCCACGGTGCGAACCGCTATGGTCCGCCGCCCGCGCGTGCAGCCGGTTAAGCCCGACACCCTGCCAGGACAATCCCCATGACGCTTAATCGACGCGAGTTCATCCTGAAGACCGCCGCCTCTACGGCCGCGCTGGGCACGCTGGGCGCCTGGCCGACGCCGGGCGCGGCGTTGACCCTGGTGCCGGGCGGCCCCGCCCCCGCCTCATCTGCATTGCCGCCCGCCGAACTGCTGCACGATGCGCGCAAGACGGCAACGCAACTGGGCATCGACCCGCGCATCTGGAACTGGCGCCGCGACAACCCGCCGGGCGCGCCCATGCCCGCCAACTACTACGAAGCCTCGCTATCTGACTGGCCGGCCTTCGGCGGCTTGCCGGGCGACCTGCATTGCGAAGTCGTCGTCATCGGCGGCGGCTTGCTCGGCGCATCCACCGCCTTGCATCTGGCCGAGGCCGGCGTCGATGTCGTGCTGATCGAAAAAGACCACATCGGCTCCGGCGCGTCGGGCCGCAATGGCGGCCAGATGACGCCGGGCCTTGCGCGCTGGGAAGCCGGCACCATGCTGGACAAGCTGCCCGTCGACGACGCCCGCCGGCTGTGGCGCTTTGCGTCGGTTGAAGCCATGGAAACCGTTGACGGCTTGCGCGCACGCTATGGCTTCGATGCCGACCGCAAGCATGGCCACATCACCGCGGCGGTGCATCCGGGCCACATGGGTGCGCTGGTGGCCAATGCCGATGCGCGCCGCCAACTGGGCGATGGCAAGGTCAGGATTATCGGCCCGCATGAACTGAACAGTGAACACGTCAAATCGGACATCTACTTCGGCGCGGCCATCGACCAAGGCGGCGGCCAGGTGCAGCCGCTGGCCTTGCTACGCGGGCTGATCCACGCCTTCGTCAAACTGGGCGGCCGCGTGTACGACGGCACCAGCGCGCTGGCCATCGATGAATCTCCCGGCGCGACGCAAGTGCGGACGGCCCAAGGCAACATCACCGCGCGCCGCGCCGTGGTGCTGGCGGTACACAGCGCCACCTTCCAGTTCATGCCGGGCAGCGCCACCACCGTGCCGTTCTTCACCTACGTGGCCGTCACGCCCCCGCTGGGCGACACCTTGAACACGCTGATGCCTTCGGGCCTGCCGGTGTACGACACGCAGCTGCAAATCGATTACTACCGCCCCGTGCGCAACAACCGTCTGCTGTTTGGCGGCCAAGGCACCGGCAATTCCTGGTCGCCGCGCGACGTCAACCTGTATCTGCTGGACCGCATCAAGACCGTGTTCCCGCAACTGGAACAGCCCCAGCTGGAATATTCATGGAGCGGCATCAGCGACCTGACGCTTAACGGCGCCACCGACAGCCGTAAAAGCGCGGGCGACGTGCCGGTGTACATGGTGCATGGCTGGAGCGGGCATGGCGTGGCGCAGACGGTGCGCATCGGCCGCGCCATCAGCGACGACCTGACCGGCCGCAACAACGATTACGCCATGCTCACGCGCTTTGACCACGCGGGCATCCCGCTGGGGCGCCATCTGTCGCCCGTGGCCATTCCGCTGATCAAGGGCGCGCTGGGGGTGATGGGCCTGATCAACCCCAGCGACATGGTGTCGTTCTAAACGCGTTTACTTCGTGGCGCTGGCCGCCAGCGCCGCGAAGGCCTTGTCCAGATCCGCCAGCGACTGGTCGATGTGATCGCGGCGGGCCTTGATCCATTTGCCTTGATCGCTCAGCTGCGCGCGCGCTTCTTTCAGCATGCGATCCATTTCCGCCGGCTGCGGACCGCCAATGGTGGCGCGGTTCTTCACAATGGCGACGGGGTCCAGCGTGGCGCGGAACTCGGCTTCGCTCATCGGCAGTTCATTGCCGTACTTGGAATCCTTCATCGCATCGGCATAGATGCGGCGCGCCTGATCGTACGGAAAGTCCAGCGGCTTGATGTTGTTGGCCTTGGCGTAGGACACCACTTCCGACGCAAAGTGATGGCCGTCGCGGAAGGGCAGCTTGTACTTGCGCATCAGCACGTCGGCCAGTTCCTGCGACGCCGTCCAATCGCTGTTCAACTCTTCCAGCGCGCGGTCGGGGCTGATGACCATGGCCTTGAGCACGCGGTCCCACCGCTTCAGCGCCGAGATGCCGCTGTCGACCATCGCGGAATTCTGCATCACGTCCTTGGGGTCGCTCATGCCCGGCGTGATGTTGTGCGTCTGGATGACCGGGCCCATCGCCAGCGTGATGGCGGTAGAGGCATCGCTGCGCGTGTCGTTCAGCAAACCGGGGTTACGCTTTTGCGGCATGGCGCTGGACACATAGGTGTTGCCGCCGCCTTCTTCCAGCAGAATCCACGGCCGTGACTGCGCGTATTGCGTCATCACATCTTCAACGAAGTTGCCGGTGCGCAGCGCAATGCTGGTCACGATGGACGCCACTTCCACGGGCTGGTCCATGGACGAGATCTGCGAGGCGTCGTAGGCGTTGTCGACCAGCGCCTCAAAGCCCAGGTACTGCGCCATGCGCTTGCGGTCCAGCGGCCAGCTCGTGCCGTTGAGCACGGTGGTGCCCATGGGCGAGCGGTCGATGCGCACATAGGCTTCGCGGATGCGCTGCGCGTCGCGCGCCAGCCCGGCGGCCTGTCCCAACAGGTAATGGCCATAGCTGTTGGGCTGCGCCGCCACGCCGTTGGTGTAGTTCGGCACGACGGTGCCGGCGTGCTTGGCAGCCAGTTCCACCAGCGTGGTGGACGTCTTGTTCAACTGGTCCGCCAAGTCCAGCAGCTTGTCACGCAGGATGGCGCTGCGATAAGTGGCGTGCATGTCCTGGCTGGAACGGCCGGCGTGCAGCAACGTCACGTCTTCGCCCGCCGCCTTGATCAGCAGCGGTTCAAAGGTGATGACACTGGCCGGCCGCTTGGCGCCGGGCTGGTTGCCGTCGTTGATGACCTTGGCCACGCCCGCCGCCAGACGCGGCGCCATGGACTTGTCCAGCAAGCCTTCATCGGTATTGATGACGGCGGTGGCCTTGTTGATTTCTCCCAGCCAGAAGAAAGGGTCGCGGGGGGTGGCAGCAGGCGCGGTGTTCGCATTGGCGGCGGCAGCGGCCTGCGCAAATGCGGCGGGCGCGCCCAGCGCCAACACTAGCGCGGCGCCCAGGGTGGGAAGAAACTGTCTCATGGTGTTCTCGTTGTTTGGGGGGTGGCCTTGTAGTGTAGGGAAAAGCGGGTCGCGCAGCGGTATCACTCATGACGCGGCGCAAAAAAAAGCCCCTGCCTTGTGCAAGGCAGGGGCTAAGCCGGCGCGCTGGCCTAGAACAAATACTGCGCGCTTACCCAAAAAAGCGGTTTGTGGTCGCGGCTGTCGGACTGCGGCGCGCCGCCGTCGGTGCGCCAAGCCACCGTGGCTTCGCCACGCCAGCCGCCCACGGCCACGCGGGCGCCCACGCCCGCGCCAGCCACCTGGCGGAAATTCTCGCCGGCCTGCCACGGGTGAGTCGATATCTGCACGCGGCCCGCATCGTAGAACGCGAACGGCGTGACGGCGCCAGCGGCGTAGCGCACTTCCAGCTGCGTCAGCCAGCCACGGTCGCCGTAGCCTTCACCGACCGGGTAGGCGCGCACGCCCGCCGGGCCGCCCAGACCGAAGTCTTCGGACGAGTCCAGGTTGTCGTTGGTCCACTGGCCGCTGAACCGCCCGAACAGGCTCCAGCGCGACGTAACCGATTGAATGCGGGCGATGTCCAGATTCAGTTTGCTGTAATGTCCGGCGGATTTGGCGCTCATCGCATCCGCCGTTGCCTGTGCGCCATCCAGCTTCAAAGAACCCGGCGTCCAGGTCAGCGCGCCGTAGGTCAAGCCGCCGCCGCCCAGGCTGTCGCGCACGTCAAACTGCGCCGAGATCGGCACGCTGTTGCTGAACTTGTTCTGCTCGATTTCCGCGGCGCGGTAGTCGTCGCGCAGCTTCTTGTGCATGAAGTCGATGCCGACCGTCAGGTTGCGGCTTTGCGAACGGATGAGCGGGTAGCTCAAGCCCACGCTGGCCACCTTGGCGGTGCCATGCGCATCCAGGTCGCTGAATTCCTTGCCCAGCTCGTAGCCGGTGTAGCCATAGCCCACGCGGCCGCGCAGGCCCGAGCTGCCCAGCGGCGCGCTATAGCCGATATCGCCATAGTTCAGCGCTTCGCTGGTGCGTTGCGCGCGCAGCGTGATCTGGTCGCCCAGCATGAAGGGGCTGTTGATCGACAAGGCGGCGTTGGCGCGATATTGACCGGTATAGCGGTTGCCCTGGTTGTCCAGGCCCACGCTGCCGTTGACGCGGTCGCCCCGCTCGACCTGCACCACCAGGTCGCCCGTGCCCATTTGCTGGCCGGGGCGCATGATCGGGCTGACGGTGATGCCGGGCAGATCCGACAGCAGCAGCGCCGAACGTTCCAGCGACGCGCTTTCGATGATGTCGCCTGACTTGAGCGGGCTCAGATAGGACTGCGCGCGCGCAGCCAGCGCGGCGTCGCCTTCAACCTTCACTTCACCGTAGCGGCCTTCGACCACATGCAGACGCAGGATGCCGTTCTCCAGCCCCTGGGCGGGCAGATAGACGCGGGCGAAGGGGTAGCCCGCAGCGTGGTAGTAGCGGGTCAGCTGGTTGGCCAGGCCTTGCATGCCGGCCAGGTCATAGGACTTGTCTTGATAGGCGCCCAGCTGCGCAAGCAACTGCTCGGACGAGAAGACCTGGTTGCCGTTCAGCTCGATGCGCGTCACGGCGGCCTGCGGGCCTCCCGGAGCGGCGGTGGCGGGAATGGGGCTGCCAAGATTCAGGTCCGGCGACGGCGCGGGCGGTTGCGGCTCGGTGGCCTGTTCCTGCAACACGCGGCCAGCGTTGGGAATCTGTTGCGCCCAGACAGGCGCGGCGGCGGGCAACAGGGCGGCAAGTGCCAGAGCCAGATAATGCGGACGTGCGGCAAACGAAGCTAGCGTCATGATCGTGTGAAATCGGGTGTTCGGAGCGGCGTCCAGGCCCAGGGCCATGGACGCCAGCAAGCGGAGAGAGTGGAAAAGTGACCGTGTCGAAATGCCGGGATCAAATGCCGCCAGCGACGACGCCTTCCGGCAGGCGAATACCGCCGTCGATCACCAGCACCTGAGCGGGACCCTGCACGACGCGCGCGCCGGAGCCGGTGTTCGGCGCCGGTTGCGTTTCGCCGCCCTGGCCCTGGCCGTTCGAGTTGACCGGTACGTAGGTCAGATCGCCCGTCAGGTTCGGCGGCGTGGCGTTGGCATTGGCGTTACCCACGGCGGCTTGCAGCCACTGCGCTGCCGACTGCGCGGCCTGACGGCGGCCGTCCGGTTGCACCGCGTTGTCGATGACAAGCGTGCCGTCCTGCGCGACAACCAGGTAGTTGCTGTTGGCCAGGCCGTTGGCGCTGATCGCGTAGTTGCCCGCGTTCTCGCCCGCCGCGCGGCTCAGCACGCCTGCCAGCGTGTCATTGCCCACGAGGTTGCCCTGCGTCACGCGCCAGGTCAGCGCCGGGTCAGCGTAGCCCGCACGCTTGGTCTTGTCGTCCGCCGCCACGGTGATGGCGCGGCGGTCGATGACGGCCTGATGCTGCGTATCAGCCAAGACGTAGTTGGCGGCCAGGCCCGCGTCGCCATCAGCCAGCGTGTAACGCACATTGGCGTTTTGCGTGCCGGCATTGGCGTTATCGAATTGCGCGGTGGTCGTGACGCTCAGCGATTCGCCATTGACGAGGTTGGTCAACGCACCCGCCGAGGCTTGCGCGGCGGTGCTACCGTCGTAGGTCTTGCCGGCGACAACGGTGCCGTCCACGCCCAGCACGCGCTTGGCGATGTCGGCGGTGGTGGTGGCGTTGGACGTGACGGTGTAGTTGCCCGCATCCGCCCCCGTCAGCGAACCGCTGACATTGACCTGCTTGCCGGTGCCGGCATTCTTGTCGGCGAACTGGCCCGAGGTGGCGAAGGCCACGGTGTCGCCCGCGATCAGGCCGGCCAACGAACCGGACGTGTCGGCGGCGGTAGCGCCGTCATACGTCTTGCCCGCGGCAGTGATCGCGCCGGTCAAGGCCTTCGGCGTGATGTCGGCATGCGTGGTGAGGTTGGTGGTCAGCAGGTAATTGCCTGCGTCCGCGCCGGCCAGCACGCCATTCACGGCAACCAACTTACCGATGCCCACGTTCTTGTCGCCGAATTGGCCCGAGCCGTTGACCACAACGTTGTCGCCAGCGACGACGCCGTTGAGCACGCCCGTGGTGGCCGCAACGAGCGAGCCGTCGTACACCTTGCTGGCGGCGGTCAGCGCGCCGGTGATGGCCTTGGGCGTGATGCTGGCAGTGGTGGTGGCATTGGCGGCCAGCACATAGTTGCCCGCGTCCGCGCCGCCCAGCGAGCCGGAGACGTTGACCGTCTTGCCGTTGCCGACGTTCTTGTCCGAGAACGCGCCCGAGGTGGCCAGCGTTACCCGGTCGCCAAGCAACACGCCGGTAAGCCCGCCGGTGGTATCGGCATTGGCCGAGCCGTCATAGACCTTACCGGCCGCCGTGATGGCGCCGCTGATGGTCAACGGCGTGATGTTGGCCGTGCCCAGCGTGACTGCGTTGCCCAGCGCATAGTTGCCGGCGTCAGTGCCGCCCAGCACATAGTTCACGGTCTTGCCGTTAGCGACGTTCTTGTCGCTGAAGCTGCCAGAGACGTTCAGCGAATCGCCCGCCACGACATTCAGGCTGTTGGCTCCCGTGACCGAGGCCAGGTTGCCGCCGTCATAGACCTTGTCCAGCGCGCCCAGCGCGCCGGTCAGCTGGCGCACCGTGATGGTGGCCGTGGTGGTGGTGTTGGAAGACACGGTGTAGTTGCCCGCATCGGTGCCCGACAGCACGCCGCTCACGTTGACCAGCTTGCCCACGCCTACATTCTTGTTGGCGAAGGTGCCGGCCGTGGACAACGCCACGGTGTCGCCCGCGATGGCGCCGGTCAGCGTGCCCGTGGTGACGGCGCTTGCCGTGCCGTCATAGGTCTTGCCGGCGGCGGTAATGGCGCCGGTCAAGGCCTTGGGCGTGATGCTGGCGGTGGCGTTGAGGTTGGTGGAGGCCAACGTGTAGTTGCCGGCATCCGTGCCCGTCAGGTTGCCACTGACAGCGACGTTCTTGTTGGTGCCGACGTTCTTGTCGCCGAACTGGCCTGCGCTAGCCAGCGACACCGCATCACCCAGGATCACGCCGCTGAGCTGACCCGAGGTGACCGCGTCACGCGTGCCGTCGTAGGTCTTGCCAGCGGCCGTGATGGCGCCGGTGATAGCCTTGGGCGTGATGGACGCCGAGGCGGTGTTATTGATCGACAAGACATAGTTGCCCGCATCTTCGCCTTGCAGCGAGCCTTGCGTGGCTACCTGCTTGCCCTGGCCCACGTTCTTGTCTGAGAACAACCCGGAACCCAGGACTTGCACATCGTCGCCTTGCACCAGGCCGCTCACCACGGAGGCGTTGACCTGCACATTGCGCGTGCCGTCATAGATCTTGTCACCGGCCGTGGCGGTGGCGTTCAAGTTACGCGCGGTGATGCTGCCGGTCGTCGACGTCAGACCGCTGCCCAGCACGTAGTTGCCTGCGTCCGCGCCAATCAGGCCAATGGTGATCAGCTTGCCCTGGCCCACGTTCTTGTCGGCGAAGTTACCCACAAGCGCCAGGCTGTCGCCCGAAATGGAGCCCGCATAGGACGCCGAGATGCCAGCGCCGGTCTGGCCGTCATAGACCTTGTCGCTGCCCGTCGCGGAGCCCGTCAGCGTCTTGGCATGGATGGTGGCCGTGAGGTTGCCAGCCGAGGTCGACGCCACAAAGTAGTTGCCCGCGTCATCGCCCGTCAACGCGTAGCTATCCAGCCGGACAGACTTGCTCGCGCCGGCGTTCTTGTCTCCGAAACTGCCGGAGCCGCTTGCGCTCAAGCTGTCGCCCGAGACCAGGCCGCTACCCACCGTGCCGCTCACCACGGCGTTGGTAGTGCCGTCATACGTTTTATCGTTGGCGGTGAAATCGAGGGCGACGCCCTTCTTCAACACGTTCAGGCTCAAGCCATCCGCGTAGATGATGTCGTAACCCAGCTGGTTCGACGACAGGCCGCCACTGACGGTCAGCGAGCCATCGGCCACCGTGTAGAGGCCGGCGTTCTTCGAATTGGTGATGTAGCCGATGCTGCCATTGAGCACGGCGTTGGGGTTGGACGACACGTAGCTCGCGCCACCGCTCAACTGGCCGTCATAGACCTTGTCGGCCAGGCTGACCGTGACTTGCTTGAGCAGGCTGCGCAGCAGCGGCGTTGCGGAGCCTTCGTACATGCGCCAGACCGAGCCCGTGCCGCCCACCGTATCGATATCCCAACCCGCGTTGGTGAAGGTGGAAAGCTGCGTCAGCTCTTGATAGGTCTTCATGCCGCTGAGGCTGTCAACGGTGCCGCCATTTGAGAAGATCATTGCCAGCGGCGAAACGGATACCGGCAAGCCCTGAGCGTCGGTACTCGCCGCGAAACTGGCGGTCACCGTACCGCCGTTTTGCCCCACCAGCGCGCCAAAGAACTGCGCCAGGAGAGGCGACGTGTTGCGCGCGGTGCTGTAGGACTTGTCGATCGTTCCAAGATTCACGCCGACCAGACCGCCCGATACCGACATGAGCGGGGTGTTATTGCCGACCGTACCCGTCGTATAGGAGTTCGAAATAGAACAGATCGG
>CAJYKY010000445.1 GCA_913775005.1 uncultured Achromobacter sp. | reverse complement strand
CACTGATGGGCGACAGCTGGTTGATCTGCGTCAGCAAGGTGGCGGACGCGGCGCTGACCAGCGCGCCTTCGGTCACCAGCGCCCGGCCGACGCGGCCGGCGATCGGGGCCCTGACCGTGCAGCGGTCCAGCCGCAACTGCGCCAGCGTGACGGCGGCCCGCGCATCTGCCACGTTCGCCTGCGCCTGCCCGAAAGCCGCGACGGCCGCTTCGTATTCCTGCGCGCTGACGGCCTGCCGCTGCACCAGCGGACGAAAGCGGTCGGTGACCGATCGCGCATTCTTCTGCACGGCCAAGGCGCGCTGCAACATCGCTTCGGCTTGCGCCAACTGGGCACGGTAGTCACTGGGGTCAATCTGGAACAGCGGGTCGCCCGCGTTGACGTCGCTGCCTTCGGTGTAGAGCAGGCGTTCGACAATGCCGTCCACGCGCGCGCGGACTTCGGCACTGCGGATGGGTTCGATGCGGCCAGGCAGGTCCACGTCCAGGTCTATCGGCTTGACGCCCACCGTCACCACCGACACGGTGGTCGGCGGCAACGAAACAGCGGGCGCATCGCCGCGGTCGCCGCAAGCGGTCAGCGCGGCCGTCATGCCAATCGCCATCCCGGCAGCCCGGGCGGTGGCAACCCCTCGTTTGGCGACAGCCGTCAGCGCGTGGCGGGTCCTGTGACATGCACCGGTCATCCATCGACTCCTGTTCGCCTGCATGACATGCCGCACAACGATGCACGGCACCTACCGCTGCAAACCGCGCGCTAGAAAGCCCACTTGCCGAACACGAACAGAACGTTGCCCGTTCCTTCCTTGCCCGGTATGTACGTGGCGAACAGCGTCGCCTTCCGGTATCCCGCTGACACCAGCGGCAAAATTCCGGGGAAAGGCACATAGCTCATGATGTCTTCGCGAGCCGTGAGGAACACGGTGTAGCCCGCGCCCAGGCGCCAATTGGGCGCCACTTGGGCAATTTTCAGAAAGCCATAGCCCGCGATGGGTTGCGGGCGCTTGTGGGAATCCAGAAAGGCCATGGCGTACAGGCCCTGCCAGTCGCCGTCTTCGTCATAGATGCTGCGGCCATAACCGCCGCCCCACGCCGCTTCGTTGAATTCATTGATTTTGCTGGCGCTGTACATGGACCGGTTATGCCAGGCCCAGCCGGTGACGTAGAGATCGTTACCGCCCGTTGTCCAGATCTGCGAGACGCGATTGCAGGCCCGCTGCATCCAGTTAACGGATGTGTCGCACGCCCAAACGAGGTTCGGCGCCGACAGGCCTGTGCATAGCACTAGCAATGCGATGACTCGTCGCATAAGCATCCCTTCCCCACTTCGCAATAAAAAACGGCATCAAGATGAATTCACGATTCAATACTGGCCATTCCATGCTCCGGCGCGGCGCCCGGGGTGAAGCTTGTAGGATGAAGCTTGTAGGTTGTAGCTTGTGTTTTTGCGACGATTTTTGAAACTGAGAATGCAGCTTAATTAACGAATATCGATCATGCAAGCCTGTTTTTTTGCGCTGACATCATGGCGCAACACCGCGCCGGGCCTGCGTTCCCCGTGCATCGAACAAATCTGGTTACTGCTAGTTAATAAAAAAAACCGCCCAACGTGAGCGGTTTTGATTTTGGATCAGTCGGGTTCGGCGCGTGCCAGCTAGGCCCCTGCCAGCGCTTCACTGATGCCCTCTTCCCGCAGCGGATAATCGGCGCCTGGCCGGTGCAATGCGGCGGCGTCCAGGCCGGGCGTGCTGACGTCTTTGTGTATGTCGCCGTCCTTGATCACGAGGCAAATCCGCGCCGGGTCCACCAGCAAAGACAAGTCTTCCAGCGGGTTGCCATCCACCATCACCACGTCTGCCAGATATCCCGGCCGCAGCATGCCCAGTTCATCAGGGCGCATCATGATCTGCCCGCCGAGCCGCGTCGCGGACACCAGCGCTTCCGTGGGCGTCATGCCGATGTAATCGACGAAGTATTGAAGGTCATTGGCGTTGGTGCCATGCGGCATCCAGGCAAAACCATAATCGCCACCCGGCAGGATGCGTATGCCGCGCTTGTGCATCTGGCGCAGCGATTCCGATGCGATTTCAAGTTCGCGCTTATAGCCCATTTTCTCGGCGACAGCGGGCGTGATGCCGTATTCCGACGCGTTGTAGGTAGTGCGAATCAGCCAGCCGATACCGGGCGCCACAAAATGCTTGTCCTTGTTGGCTTCCAGCATGTCCAGCGCTTCCTCGTCCGCAAAGCTGGCGTGATAGACCATCTCGATGCCATGGCGCACGCATTGCTTGACCGATTCGCTTGAGCGCGCATGCGCCGCCATCCGCTTGCCGTAGCGTTTGGCTTCGCTGGCCAACATGGCGATTTCATCCTCGGCAAAGGGCGACATTTCGGCGGGCAGGCCCGCGATGTATTCGCCGGACAGGTTGATCTTCAGGTGATCGACGCCGTACTTGATGAAGGTGCGCGCTGAACGGCGGATATCTTCAGGGCCGCTGCACACGCTGC
>CAJYKY010000444.1 GCA_913775005.1 uncultured Achromobacter sp. | reverse complement strand
CGAATGCCGTGGATGCCGATGTCGCCATGCGCTTTTGCATCGAGATCGCCAAGATGTTTGGCCAGCGCACCATGACCTTCTTCGACGATGCCGAATGGCGCGCGCTGCAAGGCCGCTATGGTTCGATGGCGCATCTGCAAACCGTCGGCCGCGACGACGGAGCCGGGCAATGAACGCAGACCGATCACGCCGCGTCGCGTTCTTCACCATCGGCCAGTCACCGCGTAGCGACGTCGTGCCGGAAATGGCGCGGCTGTTGGGCGAGCATGTGCGCATCGACGAATTCGGCGCGCTCGATGGCCTGGATGCCGCCGCGCTGGCCGCGATGGCCCCGCGGGATGGCCAATACCGTTTCGCTACCCGCATGCGCGATGGCGCGCAGATCGAACTGGACGCCGCCGCTGCCGAAGCGCGCCTGGCCGAGGTGATGCGTCAGGCGGATAACGCGGGCTATGACGTGCTGGTGCCGCTGTGCACCGGCACGGCTATCGCGCCGATGCGCACGCTGGTGATCGAGCCGCAGCAGGTGGTCGACCATCTGGTCGCGGGCTTGGCTGAGCACTGCCGCAAGGTGGGGCTGGTGGTGCCGTTGGCCGAGCAAGTGGATTTTTTTCATATGGCCGTGCCGCTGTCTTGCGAGACGCAGACCGTGCACGCATCGCCGTATGAAGCCGACGCCGATCAGGCTGCGCGGAATTTCGCCGAAGCCGGCAAGGCGCTTGCGTCCTGCGATCTGATCATCATGCATTGCATGGGTTACGCCGCGCGCATGCGTGCGGCGGTGGCGCAGGCATCTGGCCGGCCGGTGTTGCTGTCCAACCGTCTGGTCGCCCAAGCCTTGTCGCAAATTCTGGAATAGAGCCGCCGATAGCAAACCGATGCGCGGCCGCGAGCAGATGATGCGGCGGCCGCCACGGATGAGCGGCAAGGGGAGACGAAGCTGTCTTCGTCAATTTATCGTTCGGAGTGTGTTTTCCTGTTCAGCCTTACCCTGCAACGCGCCGTTGGCGCCCTGTTCACCGTCACAGCCCTGACGGCCGCTACGTCGGCAATGGCCGCCGACGCGTGGAAACCCACCAAGCCCGTCCGCCTGCTGGTGGGCTTTGCGCCCGGCGGCTCGGCCGACACGCTGGCGCGTCTGCTGGCCGATCCGCTGTCCAAACGCCTGGGCCAGACGGTCGTGGTCGAGAACCTGGCGGGCGCGGGCGGCAACATCATGGCCTACCGTCTGTCGCAATCGCCGGCCGACGGCTACACCATCGGCATCGCCGCCGCGGGTTCCATGGCCATCACCCACGTGTTGAATCCCAAGGGCACGAACTACAAGCCGTCTGACTTCACGCCTATCACGCTGGCCGCCGTGCAGCCGAACGTGGTGATCGTGAACAAGGACGTGCCGGCCAACAATCTGGCCGAGCTCAAGGAATATTTCCAGAAGACGCCGACGGCCACCTACGGCACGGCAGGCGTGGGCATTTCCAACCACCTCATCGCCGAAACCATGCTGTACAAGATGGGCGTGAAAGTCCCGCACGCGGCCTACCGTGGCGCGGCGCCCGTCATCACCGACTTGCTGGGCGGCCACATCGCCATGACGATGGACAATATTTCCACCGCCGCGCCGCTGGCCTCGCAAGGCAAGGTCAAGGCGATTGCCGTGGCGTCGCTCAAGCGCGCACCGCAATTGCCCAACGTCCCGACGCTGGATGAACAAGGCTTGAAGGGCTTTGACATGCCGACGTGGCAGGGCGTGTTCGCCCCGGCTGGCCTGCCTGCCGATGTCACTGCCGCTTACTACGCGGCGCTGCAAGACGTGCTGAAAGAGCCGGGTGTCATCGAGAAGATGGCGGGTCTGGGTTCGGAGCCGGTCACGGAGATGACGCCCGAGAAGACGGTGCAGTTCCTGGAAAACGACCGCAAGCAATGGGCCGATATCGTCAAGGCGGCCAACATCAGCCTCGAGCAGTAATCGCAGCGTTGAAATGAAGTGGGCCTCGCAATGCGAGGCCCATTTTTTATCTTGCGCGACGTCTCGTTGAGCGGGGCGCAGTGCGGTGCCAGCAATCAACCGGGATATCGCGCTGCGATTTCGGCGACCAGTCTGCGCGCCGCATCCAGCTTGTCGGCTGCCGGCAGCGGATGCGCGCCGTGCTCGTCAAACAGCACCAGTTCCGTGCTGTCTGCGTCCATGACCTTGTGCGCCAGGTTGCCCACCAGCAGCGGAATGCCCTTGCGTTGGCGCTTGGCTTCGGCGTGCTCGGCCAGCTTTTCCGTTTCGGCCGCAAAGCCTACGCACCACGGGCCATTTTCCAGCTTGGCCACTTCGGCCAGGATGTCCGGATTCGGTTCGAATTCCATCAACGGCGCGCCGCCGCCTTCGCTGGTTTTCTTCAGCTTTTGCGTGCTGACATTCTTCACGCGCCAATCCGCGACGGCTGCCACGGCGATGAAGATGTCGGCGTCGGTGGCGCTGGCCATCACCGCGTCATGCATTTGGCGCGCCGTGGTGACCGACAGCGCGGTCACGCCGCGCGGCACTGGCAAAAACGTAGCGCCGGTGATCAGCGTGACACGGGCGCCTGCTTCACGCGCGGCGCGCGCCAGCGCGTAGCCGGTCTTGCCCGACGAGCGGTTGCTCAGCACGCGCACAGGGTCCACGGGTTCAGAGGTGGGGCCGGCGGTCAGCAGCACGTGGCGGCCGGCCAGCAGCTTGGGCTGGAAGAAAGCGATCAGGTCGGTCAGCAGTTCATGCGCTTCCAGCATGCGGCCGTCGCCGGTTTCGCCGCAAGCCTGTTCACCGGCCGACGGGCCCAACACGGCGACGCCATCGGCGCGCAGTTGTTCCACATTGCGTTGCGTGGCCGGGTTCGCCCACATTTCGCGATTCATGGCGGGGGCCACGAGCAGCGGACAGGCACGTGCGAGACACAGCGTGGACAAGAGATCGTCGGCCATGCCGTGCGCGAGCTTGGCCATGAAGTCGGCGCTGGCGGGCGCGATCAGCACGGCATCCGCGCCACGCGTCAGATCGATGTGCGCCATGTTGTTGGGCACGCGCGCGTCCCAGGCATCCACAAAGACGGGGCGGCCAGACAGCGCCTGCATCGTCACGGGGGTGATGAAGTGCGTGGCCGCCTCGGTCATCACGACGTCAACGGTGGCGCCTTGTTCGGTCATGCGCCGCACCAGCTCGGCGATTTTGTAGCAGGCGATGCCCCCGGTCAGACCGAGGACGATGCGTTTGCGGGCGAGATCGAGCATGAGGGCGTGGCGGCGGGTCAGCGCCGTGAAAACGAGGAATGGACGGTGATTTTATTCTGCATTGCGGCATTGCGCCGTTCGCCATGCATTCAGGGGGTATCAAATCAGGCAAAACCCCACATGAAGGGGGCAGGGCCGGGGCATTGCGCCCCGGCGTACCGTCGTCAGGTCTGCGGTTTCTTTCGGGCGCGCAACAGCTCGTCCAGCACCAGCAGCACTGCGCCGCAACTGATCCCCACGTCCGCCAGGTTGAAGGCGGGGAAGTAGGAGTCGTTCCAGTAGAACAGCAAAAAGTCCACCACGTGGCCATACGCCACACGGTCGATGACGTTGCCGACGGCGCCGCCCAGGATCAGCGTCAGCGCCAGGCTGAAGCGCGGCTGGTCATGCGTGCGGCGCAAGATGATGGTGATCACCACGGCGGCCACGATGCCCAGGCCCGTGAAGAGCCAGCGCTGCCAGCCTTCTTCGGACGCCAGGAAGCTGAACGCGGCGCCGCGGTTATACATCAGCGTGAAGTCAAAGACCGGCAGCACGTTGACGCGTTCGCCGTACTGGAACGAGGTGTTGAAGTACACCTTGGTCAGTTGGTCCAGCACGATGATCAGCAGCGCCAGCGCCAGCCAGCCGCCCACGCGCGCAGGGGCTGCGCGGGTGGGCGCCGCGCCCGTCACTTCGGAGTCGGCGGGGCGGGCCATGCTCAGGCCTTGTCGCGGGCTTCGCCCGAGCCGAACAGGTTCGACACGCAGCGGCCGCAGATCTCGGGATGATCGGCGTCCTGGCCGACGTCCAGACGCCAGTGCCAGCAGCGTTCGCACTTCTTGTGCGTCGACGGCGTGACCTCAATGCGCGTCTCGCCTTCACCCGCATGCACGGTGGCGCGCGACACGATCAGCACAAAGCGCAAGTCGTCGCCCAGGCTGGCCAGCAACTGCTGGTCTTCGCTGTTGGCGTACAGATCGACTTCAGCTTGCAGC
>CAJYKY010000443.1 GCA_913775005.1 uncultured Achromobacter sp. | reverse complement strand
GTACGGCATCGAGGAATTCCTCGAAATCAAATACTTGTGCCTGGCGGGCAAGTCGTTCAATTCGCCGCACGCGCCGCGCTAAGCCTTCGGAATCCGTTATGAACCCCACACAGCAAGCGTCCTTGCGCGACGCCGACACCTTTGATTATGTGATTGTCGGTTCCGGCGCGGCCGGGTCCATCCTGGCCAATCGGCTGTCTGCCAACGGCGCCACCGTGTGCGTGCTGGAAGCGGGCCCGCCCGACAACAGCCCCTTCCTGCATATTCCGGCTGGCTTCATCAAGGCCGTGTTCAACAAGAAGTACGCGTGGCAGTTTTCCAGCGAAGGCACGGCGCAGACCAACGGGCGGCGTGTGCCGATTCCGCAGGGCCGCACGCTGGGCGGATCCACGTCGATCAATGGTCTGGTCTACAACCGGGGCCAGGCAGCGGATTTTGACCACTGGGCCAGCTTGGGCAACCCGGGCTGGGCCTATGCGGACGTGCTGCCGTACTTCAAATCGATGGAACGCCGCGAAGGCGGCGATGACCGCTACCGGGGCCGGCAGGGCGAACTGCCCGTGACGGACATCGACTGGATTCATCCGCTGTGCGAAGCCTTTATCGCCGGCGCGGTGGAGCAAGGCATTCCGCGCAACGCCGATTACAACGGCGCAGAGCAGGCGGGTGTGGGCTATTTTCAGCGCACCATCAGCAAGGGCTGGCGCATGAGCACGGCCAAGTGCTTCCTGAAGCCTGCCATGGCGCGCAAGAACCTGGATGTGCGCACCTATGCGCAAGCGACGCGCGTGCTGTTCGACGGCGTGCGTGCGGTGGGCGTGGCCTATTGCCACCCGGCGCATCCTGCGCGTGGGCGGGCCGTGCGGGCGCGCCGTGAAGTCATCGTTGCCTGCGGCGCGATCAACACGCCCAAGCTGTTGCAGCTGTCGGGCCTGGGTCCGGCCGCGCTGCTGCGCCAGCATGGCATCGAGGTTGTGCGCGATCTGCCGGGCGTGGGTGAAAACCTTAGCGACCATTACTCGGTGCGCATCGTGGCGCGCGTGAAGAACAGCAAGACGATGAACGAGCTGGTCAAGGGCTTGAGCCTGGCCGGCCAGATCAGCCGCTGGATGATGAAGCGCCCCAGCATCATGGCGCTGAGCCCGTCGCTGCTGCATTACTTCTGGAAGTCCACGCCGGATCTGGCAGCGCCCGATCTGCAAGGCGTGTTCACGCCGGCCAGCTACAAGGAAGGCTATGTGGGCGTGCTGGATGATTTCCCCGGCATGACGGCTGGCGTCTGGCAGCATCGGCCCGACAGCCGGGGCCAGGTCCGCATTCAGTCGGCCGACCC
Organism: uncultured Achromobacter sp.; assembly: GCA_913775005.1. GTDB lineage: Bacteria > Pseudomonadota > Gammaproteobacteria > Burkholderiales > Burkholderiaceae_B > Achromobacter. The sequence continues at coordinate 6,252 of CAJYKY010000443.1, read as the reverse complement.
CTTGCAGGATCCACTGATTCTTGCCAACTACCTGGAAGACGAGCGCGATCAGGTCACGCTGGTGCGCGGCATCCGGCTTGCGCGCCGGCTGTTGCAATCGCAGGCGCTGGCGCCGTACTTCGACAGCGAGGCGCTGCCCGGCCCCTTGTGCGAATCCGATTCGGAACTGCTGGACTTCGCGCGCCGCTTTGGCGTGTCGTCCTACCACGTCAACGGCACGGCCCGCATGGGGCCGGTGGGCGACAAGTTTGCCGTGGTGGATGCGCAGCTGCGCGTGCACGGCGTGCAGAACCTGCGCGTGATCGATTCTTCGGTCATGCCGTCGATGCCGTCCGCCAACATCTGCGCCGCCACGATGATGATCGGCAACAAGGCGGCGGACCTGATCAAGCAATCCTGAATTTGCGTTCCCGAATTTTCGTTCTAGATAAAGCCATCGTGATCACCCGAGTGATCCTAGGAGACAACGTGTACACCAAGCATTTCCCCCATACCCTGAAGACCCTGCTGCTGTCGGCTGCGCTGTTGGGCGCCAGCGCCGCAGCCATGGCCGACGACATCAAGATCGGCTTTAACAGCGACATGTCGGCCACCGGTTCGGCGGACTTCGGCATCTCGGCATTGGCGGGCGCGCGTCAGGCCGCCGAAGAACTGAACGCCGCCGGCGGCGTGCTGGGCAAGAAGGTCGTCATCGTGGAATGCGATGACGTGGGCGCGCCGCCCAAGGCCATCCAGAACACCAACGAGCTGGTCGATAACGTCAAGGTCAACGCCATGCTGGGCGGCGTGAACTCGGGCAACATGCTGGCCTGGCTGCACATCGTGCAGCAAAAGAAGATTCCGACGATCTCGCCCGTGGCCACCGCCACCGACATCACCGGCCGCTACGCCAAGACGCCGCCCAACTACGTGTTCCGCGTGTCGATGCGTGACCGCGACCAGATCGCGCTGCTTGCCGCCTACGCCGCGCGCGCCAGCAAGAACGGCAAGGTCGCCATCATTGCCGACACCACGGGCTACGGCCAGCAAGGTGCCAAGGACGCGTTGGAAATCCTGGCGCTGCACAAGATCACGCCGGTCGCGAACGAGAAGTTCGGTCCGAAAGACACCGACATGAGCTCGCAGCTGAACAAGATCAAGGCATCGGGCGCTGACACGCTGATTGTCTACGCGTTGGCCGATTCCAACGCGCACGTGATGCGCAGCCTGGAAAAGATCAGCTACTTCCCGACCACGCTCGCGTCCTGGGCGAACCTGAGCTCGCCGTTCCTGCGCATTGCCGGCCCCGAGCTGGCCGCCAAGATGATCTTCACGGCGTCCATCACCGAAGACTCGTCGCCGGAGTCCAAGGCGCTGTACGACACGCTGATGAAGGGCAACGGCCGCGTGCCGACCTATGTGATGGCCGCGCAGGCGTATGACTCGGTCAAGCTGATTGCCGCCGCCATGGAACAGGCCAAGTCCACCGACGGCGCCGCCGTGCAGGCCGCGTTGCAACAGCTGGGCAGCGCCAAGGGCGTGATCAAGACCTACCAGCAGCCGTTCACGGCCGACAACCATGAAGCGCTGTCGGTGAAGGACTTCCGCCTGGTGCGCTGGATCGACGGCAAGGTGGTCACGGTGGACGACGAGTTCACGCGCGCCATCAAACCGGAAGATCTGAAGCTGTAAACGCAGGTCGTCGGGAACGGATTCAGCAGGACATCAAGGATTTCTCCCGCGCGGCGTTCACCGCCCGCGCGGGAGTGGTCAAAAGGGGGCCATCAGCATGCAAATACTACAAGCCATATTGAGTGGATTGGCCATGGGCAGCGTCTATGCCCTGGTCGCGTTCGGGTTCAGCATCACCTACACCACCACCAAGACGTTCAACTTCGGCCAGGGCGCGTTTCTGGCGCTGGCCAGTCTGATCGGTATCAGCGCCATCCTGCTCGTGACGCAGGGCAAGCTGATCGGCTTTCCCAGCCCGGAAGACGTGACGTGGGGATCGTTCCTGTTCGCGCTGCTGGCGGCCATGCTGGTGCTGGGCCTGCTGGGCTTTGTGCTGTACATCACGGCCATCAAGCATTTCGTGGGTGAGGCGGGCTTGTCGTGGGTGATGAGCACGATCGGCTTTGGCATCATCATCCAGAACCTGGCGCTGTTGATCTGGGGTCCCGCGCCGATTGCGGTGGCATCGCCGCTGGGCGAAGGCATCATCACCATCTTCGGCACCGGCGTGCGTCCGCAGGAAATCCTGGTGTTCGGCACGACGCTTGTCTTGATGATTGTTTTCGACTGGGCATTGCATAAAACCAAGATGGGCAAGGCCGTGCGCGCGGTGGCGTTCAGCAAGTCCACCGCCAGCCTGATGGGCATCAATGCCAACGCGGTCGCGGTGGCGGTGTTTGTGATCAGCTCGGCGCTGGCCGCGATTGCGGGCGTGATGGTCGCGCCGATCGCCACGGCGTCGGTCTTCGTGGGCACGCTGCTGTCGTTGAAAGCGTTTTCCGCCGCCATCCTGGGCGGCCTGGAAAACCCGCGCGGCTGCATCTTTGGCGGCTTTCTGATCGGGCTGCTGGAATCCCTGATCGGCCTTTGGTATTCGAACCTGCGCGAGATCGCGGTGTTTGCGCTGATCATCGTCGTGCTGTATTTCCGCCCGGCGGGCATTCTTGGCCGTGTGCACGCGGAGAAGGTGTGAACATGTCGAAACTACTTCTTCCGATTGTCATCGCCGCCCTGACCGTGGGCTTCGCCTATTCGGGGCTGAATGATTTTTACCTGCTGATCCTGTTCAACATCGGCGTTTATTACATCGCCGCCACGGGCTTCAATATTGTGGTCGGACAGACCGGGCAGAAGTCGCTGGGCCATGCCGGCTTGTTCGGCGTCGGCGCCTACACCGTCGCGCTCTTGACGGTGAATTACCAGGTCAACCCGTGGCTGGCGCTGCTGTGCGCGGCGGGCGTGTCCGCTGTGTTCGGCGTGGCCATTGCCATCCCGGCGTTGAAGGTCAAGGGGCCGAGCCTGGCCATGGTCACCATCGCGTTCGGCTTGCTGATTGAAAAGATCGTGTCCGAATGGACCGACGTGTTCAAGGGGCAGGAAGGTTTCTATGGCATCACCGGCTTGACCTTCAACGGCGCGACGCTGGACAGCCGCCAGTGGGTGGTCGTGGTGGTGGTGCTGGGCCTGGCGCTGCATGCGATGACGTCGCTGCTGCTGAACGGCCGCTTCGGCCGCGGCTTTGCCGCGGTGCGCACGTCCGAGATTGCGGCGGAAAGCGTGGGCATCAGCGTGTATCGCTTTAAGATCCTGGCATTCGTCATCAGCGCCATTACCTGCGGCATCGCGGGCGGTCTGGTGGCGCAGCAGAACCAGTACATCAACTCTGACTTCGTCAACTTCAACCTGTCGGTGTTCTTCCTGGTGCTGGTGCTGTTTGGCGGCCGCACGCCGGTGGGTTCGTTCCTGGGCGCGGTGGTGTTGACGGTGCTGGACGCCATGCTGGCGCGCTGGCCCGAGGTGCAGCATTTTGCGTATGGCCTGATTTTGCTGTTCGCCTTGTATGCCATGCCCGAAGGGCTGGCCGGCCTGCTGCGCCGGGTGTTGCCGCAGCGCGGCCAGCGCGAGGCGCTGGCGCGCACCGCGTCGGCCGCTGAGTGGTCGCCCGAGCGCGCCACGGCCACGCCGAAGGCCAGCGGCACCGCCGGCTTCCTGGAAGTGAAGGATCTGTACAAGGCCTTTGGCGGTGTCGTGCCGACCAACAAGGTGTCGTTCTCTTTGGAGCAGGGCTCGGTGGTGTCGTTGATCGGCCCCAACGGCGCCGGCAAGACCACGACGCTGAATCTGTTGTCGGGCCTGGTGGTGCCGGATGCCGGCAGCATCCGCTTCAAGAACCGCCAGATGGTGGGGCTGTCGCCCAACGAGATCGCGGCGTCGGGCATTGGCCGTACGTTCCAGAACCTGAAGCTGTTTGACGGGCTGACGGCGCTGGAAAACGTGATGGTGGGTTTCTACCGCGTGCAGAAGTCGGGGTTCTTTTCGAACCTGCTGGGCCTGCCGGCCAGCCTTGCCGAAGAACGCCGCATGCGCCGCGAGGCCTTTGCCATCCTGAAGTTCTTTGAATTGGACCGCTATGCGGACGACGCCGCCAACAGCCTGCCTTATGGCTTGCAGCGCCGGCTGGAGATTGCCCGCGCGGTGGCGGCCATGCCCGACCTGCTGCTGCTGGACGAACCGGCCGCCGGCCTGAACCCGGCCGAGACCGATCAGCTGACCGATCTGATCGTCAAACTGAAGGGCATGGGTCTGACCATTCTGTTGATCGAACATCACATGGATCTGGTGATGGCCATTTCGGACCACATCGTGGTGCTGGACTATGGCGTGAAGATTGCGTCGGGCCTGCCGAACCACATTCAGGAGAATCCGAAAGTGATCGAAGCCTACCTCGGCGCGCCCGCCTGAGCGCCACTACGAGACACGACCATGAGCCGACTACTGGATATCAAGAATTTGGCGGTGAACTACGGCGCCGTCAATGCGTTAAAGCAGGTGTCGCTGCATGTGGACACGAACGAAATCGTGACCATCATCGGCGGCAACGGCGCGGGCAAGAGCACGATGATGCGTGCGTTGTCGGGCATCGAAAAGTCCACTGGCGTCATCACCTTTGCCGGGCAGGACCTGGCCGGTGTCAGCGCGCATAAGCGCGTGGGGCTGGGCATTGCGCATGTGCCCGAAGGGCGCCAGGTGTTCCCCGACCAGACCGTGTTCGACAACCTGATGCTGGGCGCCTTCCTGCGCCGCGAATCGCCGGACGAGCTGGCTGGTGAAATCGAGCGCTGCTTTGCTATGTTCCCGCGCTTGAAAGAGCGGCGGGATCAGTACGCCGGCACGCTGTCGGGCGGCGAACAGCAGATGCTGGCGATTTGCCGCGCGCTGATGAGCAAGCCGCGCATCCTGATGCTGGACGAACCGTCGTTGGGCTTGGCGCCGCTGATCGTGGCCGAGATCTTCAAGATCATCAAGGCGCTGAAGGAAAGCGGCATGACGATCCTGCTGGTCGAACAGATGGCCAACCAGGCGCTGGCCATTTCCGACCGCGCCTATGTGCTGGAGGTGGGTTCCATCGTGATGGAAGGCACCGGCCAGGAATTGCTGGCCAGCGAGCGCGTGCGCGAGGCCTATCTGGGAAAACACAAGAGCTGACGAGGCAATCATGTCATCCAAACCTTTGAGCGGTATCCGTGTGCTGGAGCTGGGCCAGCTGATCGCCGGGCCGTTCGCCGCCAAGATGCTGGGCGAATTTGGCGCCGAGGTCATCAAGATCGAGCCGCCCGGCAAGGGCGACCCGCTGCGCAACTGGCGCCTGATCCACGAGGGCACGTCTGTCTGGTGGCAGGTGCAGTCGCGCAACAAGAAGTCGGTCAGCCTGGACTTGCGCCAGCCTGAAGCGCAGGACCTGATCCGCGCGCTGGTCAAAGACATCGACGTGGTGGTGGAAAACTTCAAGCCTGGCACGATGGAAAGCTGGGGCCTGGGCTGGGAAGACCTGCGCGCGATCAATCCGCGCCTGGTGATGCTGCGCGTGTCGGGCTATGGCCAGACCGGGCCGTACCGCGACCTGCCGGGCTTTGGCGCGATTGGCGAGGCCATGGGCGGCCTTCGCCACCTGAGCGGCGAGCCTGACCGCACGCCCGTGCGCGTGGGCATTTCGATTGGCGATTCGCTGTCGGCGCTGCATGGCGTCATCGGCATCCTGTTGGCGCTGCGCGCGCGTGACCAGAACGGGCAGGGCCAGATGATCGACGTGGCGCTGTACGAGTCCGTCTTCAACATGATGGAAAGCCTGCTGCCGGAATACGCCGTGTTCAACGAGGTCCGGCAACCGGCGGGCAGCAGCCTGCCGGGCATTGCACCCAGCAACGCGTACCGCTGCCAGGACAATAAATACGTGCTGGTCGCGGGCAATGGCGACAGCATCTTCAAGCGCCTGATGGGCGTGATCGGCCGGCCTGACCTGGCGGAATCGCCCGATCTGGCGAACAACGCTGGCCGCGTGAAGCACGTGGTGATGCTGGATGACGCCATCTCGCAATGGACAGGGCAGCATCCGCTGGACGTGGTGCTGGCGCGCCTGAACGAAGGGCAGATTCCGGCCGGCAAGATCTATGACGTGGCCGATATCGCCGCCGACCCGCACTACCAGGCGCGCGGCATGATTTTGGACGGCACGCTGCCCGATGGCACGCCGATCAAGCTGCC
>CAJYKY010000442.1 GCA_913775005.1 uncultured Achromobacter sp. | reverse complement strand
TGGCCGTTGCCGGGGTGGCGCTGGCGGCGGCATGGTGGCTGGGCGTGGCGTCGTTTCCGCGCACGCTGTTGATGACGCTGGCGCTGGCCGTTGCGCTGGTAGCGCTGGCCTTGTCATGGTTGACCGCGCAATCACTGTGGAGCAACCGGCGGCATCGTCACGCGATCCTGCAAAGCGAAGCGCAGTACCGCGAATGCCTACAGCACCATCCACAGGCGCAGCAGCCTGCGCAAAACGGTTCCTTCGCCACGGCCCTGAGCGCACCGCCAGCGAAGCCCGCCAAGCCGGCATTCAAGTATCCAGGCAAACGACGTGGCCGCTGAACTGCCTGCCATCCAGCGCGTCAGCGGCACGCTGCAAGGCTTGACGCACGAGGCACGCGTCAACGCCCGCTCCATGCCGAACTACGGCATCTACCGCTTTCAGATCGGCGGGCAACCCTGCGTGATGTATGCGGGCGAGAACTTCGGCAACGTGCTGCCGTTCTTGGCCGAGGGCGACCGCGTCGACGCCGCCATTCATGCCGAGCCGCTGTCGCAAGATGACCCCCACCATCTGGTCTATGCGCTGCGCAACCACGAAGACGAACGGGTGTATGTCTGCCACCGCGTGTTCCGCTTTCTGCATACGCGCATCGCGCCGGTGGGCGTCGGGCCGGGGCAGCGCACGCCCATGCTCAAGCTCATCGGCTGGCTGCTGGCGATTTCGTGGTTGATCTTTGTCGGCATTTTCTACACCACGGGTTCGCCGCAAGGGCTGGAAGAACTGCCCGGACTGGCGACGTTCATCGCCACGGGCATGTTGCTGGTCTGGCTGATATTCGCCGTGCCTCTGCTGTTTCTGGATACGCGCTGGCGGCTGGGTAAACCCACGCGGCGCCAGCGCATGCTGGACCGCATCTATGCCACGCTGGACCTGGGTACGCCGTTTGCGCCCACCGCCCGCATCGAAGAGTTGTAGGCGCTGCGCGCAGCGTCAAAGGCCGATCTGCACCGGCGCCGCTACCGGCACCAGATGCAAGGATCGACGCCGCCACAGCGATGTTTGCGTATCGACGCGCAAGTCCAGCGTGACCGTCAGCGCCGCCAGCCCCGTGCCAATGTCGTTGACAGGAAACGAACCCGACAGCCGCAGCCCCGCCACCACGGGATCACACGACAGCGCATCGTCGCTATAGCGCCCAAGCTCTGCCAGGAAGTCATCCAGCCGCATGCCACGCGCCACGATGAAGCCGTCTTTCCACGCGATGCGGGTTTCATCGGCCTTGCGAGCGGGCGCAATCGCACGTGCCGCATAATCGGCGCATTCCCCCGCATGCAGAATCAATGACTCGCCCGTCGCGTTGCGCGGCTCGATCTGCACCGCGCCCTGGAACACGCTGACCTGCGTCGATGCATCCTGTTGGCGCACGGCATATTCCGTGCCCAGCGCGCGCGCCGCGCCAAAGGCGGTTTCGACCAGAAACGGCCGATGCTGCGGCCGGCTTTCATGCGCGGTCGTGACAAGGATTTCGCCCGCGATCAGGATGATGCGGCGTTCCATGTCGTTGAACGCCACGTTGATGGCGCTGCCCGTGTTGAGCACCACGCGCGTGCCGTCCGGCAGCGGCAACGCGCGCCGCTCGCCGATGCGCGTGCGGTAATCGGATGTCCACTCACGCCACGGCGTCGAACGTTCGGCAAACCACCCCGAGCCGCCCGCCACCGCCAACACGCCCAACGCTTTCAACGCGCGCCGCCGGTGCGCCGACTCGGGCGGGGCCAGGGCCGCCTGGGCAATCGCCGACGTATGCGGCAACGACAAGGGGCGCAACCGCCCGCGCACGGATTCGATGCGCAGCCACGCGCGTTCATGGTCGGGATGCGCCGCGCGCCACCGTTCCCATTGCGCGATGACATTCGGCGTGACATCGCCGGATTGCAGTTCCACCACCCACTCCAGCGCGCGCTGCGCCACGTCAGGCGTCACACCTGCCACGCTGCTTGCGCTGGGATACCAAGGAAAGGCGGACATGGATCTGGTCAGCCCGTGAAGGAGAGATCCGCGAAGTAGCAACGCTGCAACGCTTTGACCAGATAGCGTTTGACGGTCGGCACCGAGATGCCCAACGCCTCGCCTACCTGCGCATGCGTCTTGCCATCCAGCTGCGACAGCAGGAACGCGCGGCGCACGATGGCGGGCAAGCCGTCCAGCAGGCGGTCCAGCTCGACCAGCGTTTCCAGCATGATGGCGCGTTCTTCCGGCGACCAGCACACCGCTTGCGGAGCTTGCGCCAGGGCGTCCAGATAGGCCCGTTCCAGCTTTTCGCGGCGCCGGTGGTTCGACAGCAGACGCTGCGCCACCGTCGTCAAAAAAGCACGTGGTTCGGCCAAGGCCGACGGCACGCGCTCGCTGGTCAACAGGCGGATGAAGGTGTCATGTGCCAGGTCTTCGGCCTGATCCACGCAGCCCACGCGCCGACGCAACCACCCCTTGAGCCAGGGGTGATGATCGCAATAGAGCGTTTCGATGGGGGTGGGGGTGCCGCAGGACAAAGCACACGCAACGGAGATTGGAAATAGTAATGGTTATTATTGCCGATTCCAGGTGCGGTCTGTCAAATGCGCTGGCGCGCGCTGTGGGCTGGATACCACTTTCGCGCGCCAGCGGGCGGGGCAAGACGCCTGCCCGATTCTGTCTGTTTTTGCCCCGCCTCAGCTTGCGGCCACGTCCGGCGACGGCTGAACGGGTTTGGCCTCGGCAACGGGTTCAACCCGCTGATCCATGGCCGGCTCCACGCCCCCCGTGCGCTGCGCCAACGCTTCCAACATATCTTCGGACGGCACAAAGAACAGGCTGCCGGTCACCGCGCGGCTGTAGTCCAGCAGGCGGTCGTAATTGCCCGCCGGGCGGCCGACGAACATGTTTTCAAGCATCTGCTCAATCGGTGCAGGGTTGCGCGCGTAGCCGATGAAGTACGTGCCGAACTCGCCCATGCCGGCGCGGCCGAAAGGCATGTTGTCGCGCAGAATCTTGACCTCTTCGCCATTTTCTTCCAGCGTCGTCAACGCGCTGTGCGAAGAAGCGGGCTTGATGTCGTCGTCCAGCTCGACGTTCGACAGCTTGTGGCGGCCGATGATGCCTTCCTGGCTTTCAACGCTAAGCGCGTTCCAGCCGGCCATGTCGTGCAGGTACTTTTGCACCAGCACATAGCTGCCGCCGGTAAATTCCGCGTCTTCGTCACCGATCATGGTGAAGTGCACGGCCTCGCGGCCCGCCGGGTTTTCGGTGCCGTCCACAAAGCCGATGATGGCGCGGCGGTCGAAGTAGCGAAAGCCGTGCGTTTCATCCACGACCGTCACGGCATCACCCAGGCCGTTCATCAGCAGCGTCGCCAGTTCAAAACACATATCCATGGATTCCGCGCGGATATGCAGCAGGATGTCGCCCGGCGTGGCAACCGCCGTGCGCGCGCCGTCGCCAAACACCCGGAACGGATGCAGCGCGGCGGGGCGCGGCTGCCCGAACAGCCGGTCCCATGCCTGCGAACCGAACGCGCAAATACAGGACAGGTTTTCAGAAGGCGAACGCGTGCTGACCGTGCGCGTCAGCGTGGCGACGTCTTCACACCAGGCGCGCACGGTCGCGGCCGCATCCGGGCCGGGGTTGATCGTGGCCACCAGAAAAATGGCGTGGCGCGTGTTGGGGCTGTGAACGGCTTGGGGTTCGGGCGCGAAGTCGGGCATGGGAGCGAAAGCGGGAGGCAGTTGCAGGGAGGAGAAGACAGAAATTGTATCCGCCGCCGCCCCGCTTTTGTCCGGTCCGCCTTCGTTTTGCTCCCGCCTTCTGCGCGCTAGAACCGGTACGTCACGCCCACCGACCCGAACACATTGGTCTTGCGTTCGGCCAGCGGGCTGTCGCGTGCGTCACCCAGCAGCGTGCTGACGCCTATCGTGGACACCGTGCTCCACGTGGGCGTGATGCGATAGGACCACGTGGTGAACAAGGCGGCTGACT
>CAJYKY010000441.1 GCA_913775005.1 uncultured Achromobacter sp. | reverse complement strand
TGTCCTGTTCGTCAACGCGGGCGGCGGTTCGATGTTGCCCCTGGGCGACATCACCGAGCAGCACTACGACGACACCTTCGACCGCAACGTCAAGAGCGTGCTATTCACCGTGCAAAAGGCCTTGCCGCTGTTGGCAGACGGCGCGTCGGTGATTCTTACCGGCTCCACGGCGGGCAGCTCGGGCACCGCCGCGTTCAGCGTGTATTCGGCATCGAAGGCGGCAGTGCGTGCGTTTGCGCGGTCGTGGATCCTGGACCTGAAGGACCGCAACATCCGCGTCAACACGATCAGCCCCGGCGCCACGCGTACGCCGGGCCTGGTGGATCTGGCCGGGCCGGATGCGGCTCAGCAACAGGGCCTGCTGGATTATCTTGCCGCGCAGATTCCGCTGGGCCGCGTCGGCGAGCCGTCCGAGATCGCCAGCGCCGCGTTGTTTCTGGCGTCGAGCGATGCCAGCTTCGTCAATGGCGCAGAGCTGTTCGTGGACGGCGGGCAAGCGCAGGTGTGATGGGGGGCGGCCACTTTCTACGCCAGCGCGGTATCCAGCAGCGTCATCAACACAAACCCGAGCATCAACCCGCCCGTCGCCCAGGCCTCATGGCCTTTGCGGTGGGACTCGGGAATGATCTCGTGGCTGACGACAAACAACATGGCGCCCGCGGCAAAGCCCAGGCCCCATGGCAGCAGCTGGGCCGACGCGCCAACAAGCGCCGCGCCCAGCACCGCGCCCACCGGCTCGACCAAACCCGACGCCATGCCGATGGCGGTGGCGAAGCCGCGCGAATAGCCCGCCGCGCGTAACGCCACCGCGACGACCAAACCTTCAGGCACATCCTGAATCGCAATGCCGATGGCCAGCGCGCTGCCGCGCAATGTGTCCGTGCCGACATAACCGACGCCAATCGCCAAGCCTTCCGGCAGGTTGTGCAACGTGATGGCGAAAACGAAAAGCCACGCGCGGCGCAATGTCTTAGCGTCAGCGCCTTCGCGGCCTTTAATGAAGTGTTCGTGCGGCACGGTCTGGTCCATAACCAGCAGCGCGCCTGCGCCCAGCAATATCGCGGCGCCCACGACCAGGCCCGATGTCCACGGCCCCATCCCCAGCCCGCCTGCGGCAGCAATGGCCGGCATCACCAGCGAAAACGCGCTGGCGGCCAACATGACGCCCGCACCAAAGCCCAACAAGGTGTCCTGCACTTTGCCCGACAGTGTCTGGCAGAACCACACGGGCAGCGCACCGAGCGCGGTGGCGCCTGCCGCCATCAAACCGCCCAGCAGCGCATCACCTACGTGAGGGTGGCGCGCGTGCAGCACCAGCCAGCCGTGATACGTGCCGGCAATGCCCGCCAGCACCAGAAACACCCACATGCAGGTGCGCAGGGCCATCATTCTTGACGCGATCCGCGCATCGGTGCTCATGTCGGGTTCCGGGTGTGGGTGGGCGGGCCGTGCTTACTTGTCCTTGCCGACCCGAGCCGCTTCGGCGTTGGTCTGCTGCAAGGCCAGCATGCCAAGCTTTTCATCCGTCGCCTTTTCTTCGGCCAGCGTTTCCTTCAGCAGTTTCATGGCGTCAGTCAGGCCCAATTGCTTGGCGAAAGTGGACAACGTACCGTAGCTTGCAATTTCGTAATGCTCGACCTTCTGGGCGGCGGCAATCAACGCGGCGTCGCGCACGGGACCTTTTTCGACATCTTCAATAACGTCCGCGCCTTCTTCCACCAGACCTTCCATGGCGGCGCACTTGACGCGCTTCAAGCGGAAGTCGGCAGACTCCACAATCTTGTCGATGCGTTCAACCTGGCCGCGCGTTTCTTCCAGATGCTGCGTGAACGCTTCGGCCAGCGCGGGGTCGGTCGCGGCACGCGCCATCTTGGGCAAGGCGCGGGTCAATTGCTTTTCAGCGCTGTACACGTCGGATAGTTCGTGGATAAACAGATCCTTCAAGGTTTTTTGGGTCATCGCGAGCTCCTGTGGATAAGGGAATAGCGCATGCGTCGGGCGTGGCGAGAATCGCCTGCCCATGCGGTTTTCCCAGCCCTGTGCTCCAGCAAACGACATTCCTGCGCGCCGCTTTTTTTCCAATGCGCGATCCCTTCGTTTGCGACAGACGCTGCGCTCACGTTTGGGTACGCCACTTGCGGAAGAGCCATCAAGCTAGCCTTTCTGGGCAACATCATGGAACAGCCAAACAGCCTAGCGCCGTGGGACCGATGGTGGGTCAACGTGAACGAACCGCGCGACCTGCAATATTGGACGGAAAAATTCGGGGTCTCTGAACAAGAGATCCGCCAGGCGGTCGCGTCGGTGGGCGTGTCCGTTGCGGCCGTAAAAAGATATCTGAGCAAATAGGGGCGGTTGTAGGTGGACGGGGCGCGGGCAGCATCCTTGCGCTGTCCGCGTTGTCGTGAAATTCCGACACGCTGCCTGCCGATGCCGGCATTTTTTGCCTCCCACTGGCACTGCGCGTCGTCGACGGTGATACAGTCACGCCCTGGCCACGCCGCGCCATGCGCACAACACGCGTGCAACATCACTTCCGTGATTGCCCCCATTCTTCGCCATCAACCGTTCTGCACAGGAGGAAAACATCATGCAAAAACAAACTTCCCGCCTTGCAGGCCGCGCCTAGTCAAACTGAATCTTCGGTGTTGTAGACCGTCTCGGTACAACACCCTTTCGCAGTAGCTCGGCCCGGACCTGTCACACAGGGTCTTACGCTGTCACGCGTCCGCTTGCCTGTCCGTTTCGGACGGCCTGGCGCGTCTTCGGCTGCGCATTGCATTTGCGCCGCGCGGCAGCAAGCCCTTTCTTGACCTGATCTGGAATTTCCATGGGCAATTGCATTCAACATCTGTCCGAGCGCGTAACGCTTATCGCCTCGGACGACACCTGGATCGAAGGTAACGCGATCCAACAACTTCACACCACGTCCAAGCTTGCCGGCATGCGCCGCGTGGCCGGCTTGCCTGATCTGCATCCCGGCCGGGGGTATCCGGTGGGCGCTTCCTTTTTTTCCGTTGGCCGTTTGTACCCGGCGCTGATCGGCGGCGATATCGGCTGCGGCATGGCGCTATGGTCCACCGATATGGTGGCCGGCAAAGTCGCCGTGGATAAGCTGGAAAAGCGGCTGGGCAACATCGACGGCCCGCTGGACGAATCGTGGCAAACGCTGATTGCCGATCTTGCGCCCGCGGGCGTGGGCTTTGGCGCGGCGTTGGGCACGATCGGCGGCGGCAATCACTTTGCCGAACTGCAACGCATTGAAGACATCTACGACGCCGACGCGATGGCAGCACTCCCGCTGGACACGCGTCAGCTGTTGCTGCTGGTGCATAGCGGTTCGCGCGGCCTGGGCCGCGCCATTCTTGACGAGCACGGGCGCCAGCACAGCCACGACGGTCTGGCGGACGACAGTGCCGATTGCCGCGCGTACCTGGCGCAGCACGAAGGCGCCTTGCAGTTTGCGCGCGCCAACCGGCAACTGATCGCGCGCCGCATCCTTGGGCGCCTGGGCGCGCAAGGCGGTCAGTTGCTGGACGTGGATCACAACCTGGTGACACCTGCGACCATTCACGGCGAATCGGGCTGGCTGCATCGCAAGGGCGCCACGCCGGCCGATGCCGGCCTGGTCGTCATTCCCGGTTCGCGCGGTGACTTCAGCTATCTGGTGCAGCCTATCCCCAGCGACGTGAGCCTCTATTCCCTGGCCCACGGGGCAGGGCGCAAGTGGATGCGCAGCGAGTGCAAGGGCCGGCTGTTCAAGCGCTACACGCCGGCGCAGCTGGCGCGCACGAAGCTGGGCAATCACGTGGTTTGCCAGGACAAGGCGCTGATCTATGAAGAAGCGCCCGAGGCCTACAAGCCGGTGGACAGCGTGGTGGCTAGCCTGTCGGACGCGGGCCTGATCAAGGTGCTGGCGACACTGCGTCCGGTGCTGACATACAAGACGCGGGGAGGGTGCTGCTGATGGTGCTGCTACAGCTATCTGCCGCGCATGGCCCCGAGGAATGCTGCCTGGCGGTCAGCAAGGCGCTGGGCCGACTGCTGCGCGAAGCCCAGGCGCAAGGCGTGGATGCCGACGTGCTGGAAAGCGTGGCGGGCGAGCGCGCCGGCACCTTCCGGTCGGTGTTGCTGAGCCTGGACGGCGCGGGTGCTGGTGCGCTGGCTGCGGCGTGGGAAGGGTCGATCCAGTGGATCTGCGCCAGCCCCTGCCGGCCGGGGCATCTGCGCAAGAACTGGTTCATCGGCGCGGCGCGTTGCGAGGCGCCCGCCCCGGCGCTGGCGGGCGACATCCGCTTTGAAGCCACCCGGTCTTCGGGCCCGGGCGGCCAGCACGTCAACAAGACGGCGTCGGCGATACGCGCCACCCATGTGGCGACGGGTTTGTCGGTAAAGGTCCAGACCGAGCGCAGCCAGCATGCCAACAAACGCATTGCCGTGATGCTGATCGCGCACCGCCTGGCGACGCTGAAGCAGCAGTTGCAGGCGGGCCAGCGCGCACAGCGCCGGCAGATGCATCACGAGGTGGAACGCGGCAGCCCCGCGCGCGTGTTCCGGGGGGAAAAGTTCGAACCCGTGTAGGGGGGAGGACAGTACTCGGGGACAGTTCAGGTCGCCGGTCCCGGCGGGGGCCGGCCCGCGCGCCCGCACTGGCCTGGTAACTATCCACGGCACTGTCCGCCCCGTCAGTTGGGGATTTCGCCCTGCGCCGTGTACCATATTTCCCCGCATCCCCCTCCTGAAGTGCCGCGCAATGCATGAATCATCGTCTATGAAACCCATTAAGAAATCCAACAAGCTGGCGCACGTCCTGTACGACATTCGTGGTCCCATCATGGATCGGGCCAAGCAGATGGAAGACGAAGGGCAGCAGCTCATCAAGCTGAACATCGGCAACCTCGCCGTGTTCGGCTTCGATGCCCCCGAGGAAGTCCAGCAGGACATGATCCGCAACCTGCCCAATTCGGCGGGCTATTCGGACAGCAAGGGCATCTTCGCCGCGCGCAAGGCGGTCATGCATTACACCCAACAGCAGGGCGTGGAAGGGGTCACGCTGGAAGACGTGTATCTGGGCAACGGCGCATCGGACCTGATCGCGATGGCCACCAACGCGTTGCTGGATGATGGCGACGAACTGCTGCTGCCGGCGCCCGACTACCCGCTGTGGACGGCCGTGACCAGCCTGTCCGGCGGCACCCCGGTGCACTACCTGTGCGACGAAGCCAACGGCTGGATTCCCGATCTGGACGACATCCGCGCCAAGATCACGCCGCGCACCAAGGGCATCGTGGTGATCAACCCGAACAACCCGACCGGCGTGCTGTACCCCGATGACGTCTTGCAGGAAATCATCGCGATTGCACGCGAGCACGGCCTGGTCATCCTGGCCGACGAGGTCTACGACAAGGTGCTGTACGACGACGTGAAGCACACAGCGATGGCCAGCCTGTCCACCGACGTGCTGACGCTGACCTTCAACTCGCTGTCCAAGAGCTACCGCGCTTGCGGCTATCGCGCGGGCTGGCTGGTGGTGTCGGGCGACAAGCACAGCGCTCGCGATTACATCGAAGGCCTGAACATGCTGGCCAACATGCGGCTGTGCGCCAACGTGCCGGGCCAGTGGGCAATCCAGACCGCGCTGGGCGGCTACCAAAGCATCAACGACCTCGTCTGCGAAGGCGGCCGGCTGCGCCGCCAGCGCGACCTGGCGTATGAGCTGATCACCGCGATTCCGGGTGTGACTTGCGTCAAGCCGCAGGCCGCGCTGTACATGTTCCCGCGCCTGGATCCCGAGGTGTACCCGATTGAAGACGACCGCCAGTTCTTCCTGCAACTGCTGGAAGCCACGCGCGTGATGCTGGTGCAGGGCACGGGCTTTAACTGGTCGCGCCCGGATCACTTCCGCATTGTGTTCCTGCCGCATGAACCGGACCTGCGCGCGGCTATCAGCCGCATCGCCAAGTTCCTGGAAGACTATCGCAACAAGCACAGCAAGAAGGTGCCGGGGGCGCGCGAAGCTACCGCCGCCCCGCTCGCCGTGGGCGCATGAACGAAGCGCAACAGAAATAAATAAGGCTGCCCGAGGGCAGCCTTATTTTTTTACCGCTATCGCTATCGCAATTACGCTTCGGCGGCGGCTTCTTCGGCCGGGGCCGTTGGCTGCACCTGGTTGATCAGGGCGGGCCAGGTGTTGATCGACAGCAGGTGGCAATAGACCAGCGGCAGCCAGCCGTTGGCGCGCCAGCGCAGGAACTCTTCGTCAGACAGCTTGTTGAACTTGGCTTCGTCGATCACCTTGAAGCCCGACATGGCCAGGCGCTGACCATCGGCCAACGTAATGTCCGCGCGGTTTTCGATCAAGAGGTCGGCGTCAGCCAGCGCCTTGGCGAATTCCATCGTGTAGGCGTGCTGGTTCTGGTAGTCGCGGCAGAATTCCAGCGCGCTGCGGGCCAGGTCCGTGGGTTCGCCCGCTTCGTCAAAGAAGGGGTTGTCGCGGCCTTCGACCACCGAAGCGGCCTTTTCGTCCACGCACAGCGTGAACTGGCTGCGGTCTTCGTTCTCCATGAAGATGAAGGGGTAGCGGCGGACATAGGCCGGGATGTAGGTGCCGGCGCGCCATTGGCCCTGGGCATCCACAAACAGGTTTTCCTGGCCGCGCACACCCAGCACCGCGACGGGCGTGGGCTGATCACCGTCGGTGAAGACGATGGGGAAGTGACGGCAGGCGGTGGGCAGCTCGGTGGCGACCAGCGGCACGGCGTTGGTCGTGGCCGCGTAGGCGAAGCCCGTGTTGCCCGCCAGCGACAGGTTGGCATGCACGCCGGCAGCCAGAGGACGGGGTTGTTCGTAGAACAGGGGAAGCGAAGTCTGCGTAGTCATGGTGTCGAATCAAAGAGTGCGGGATTGCGCGTCGTTGTCGCGACGCTCGTCGTCGGAAGATTGCGTACCTTCCACGACGGGTTTCTGCGAGTTGCTGCCGGGGGTTTGCAGGACCGGGCCATTGCTGGACGGTACCGCCAGGCTGGTGTTGTCACCACCGTTCATGAATTGCCAGGCAAAGTTGCTTGCCACCACCTTCAGCACCTGCGGATCGCTATACGCGCCCAGCGGGTTGGGGCCAAAACCATCAGACGGCACCGTACCACGGAACAGCGAATCAGCGGTGGGCGTGCTGGGAATGACCCAGCGCGGCGCCGTGATGGCGGACAAACGGTTGACCGTGTCCGTCGGACCCCACGTGAACCCGTTCAGGTAGAACGGCGAGCCCACCAGCGAGCTCTTGATCGACGCGGCGGCCAGCGGGCCGGTCTTGCCGCCGATGGTGCCCCACAGGTCTGCGGAACCTGCCGTCGGAACGATCAGCTCGGCCACGTCCAGCTTGTGGCTCGGGTCAGCGTCGTTCAGGCCGATGCGCAGCGCGCCCAGCGGGCCGCTGGCCAGCGTCAGCGAGGTCTGCGGACCCGACAGGCCCACGGCGGTGATGTCGCCGTTGGTGCTGATGGTGGCGTTGGCGCCTTGCAGCTTGGCCGGTGCGCCCAGGCTGATGGGGCCTTGGGTCACAAGCAGTTGCGCGGGCAGCGTCAGGCCGGCGCCGCCGGTCTGCGTGAAGCCCGTGGCGGCCTTGACCGTGGTGCCGGCGGCGAAGGTCGTCGTGCCGGCCGGGTCGGTGTTGTTGATGCGGATCGGGCCGGTGTCGGCGGTGACATCCTTGCCGAACGACACGGAGCCGCCCGAGATGTCGATG
>CAJYKY010000440.1 GCA_913775005.1 uncultured Achromobacter sp. | reverse complement strand
CGGATAATGCGCTTGGCGTTTTTTCATGGCTCTCGCCCTTTCCCCTGCTGCACTTCCCCGCTCAGTTTGCGAGCTTGATCGCGCCGCTGTCGATCAACGTCTTCCACTTTGCGTTATCTGCCTGGATGAACGTCAGCAGTTCTTCCGGTGAGCCGCCGCCTGCCAGCATGCCCGCGTTGTCGACCGCCGTTTTGAATTCGGGCGTTGTGACGGCTTCGCGTAGCGCCTTGTTGATCGATTCAAGCTGCTCACGCGCAATTGTGTTGCTGGCCGCCACCGAAAACCACTGCGTGGCCGCATAACCCTTGAAGCCCGTCTCCGCCACGGTCGGGACGTCGGGCAGGCTGTCCAGGCGATAGGGGGTCGTGACCGCGTAAGCCTTCAATGCGCCCGCCTTGATCTGCGGCAGGACCGGTGCAGAACCCAGGATCGCAAGCGGGATCTGACCGCCGGCCACGTCCGCCACCGCCTGTCCGCCGCCCTTGTAGGGCACATGCACGATCTTGGTGCCGGCATATTGGTTCAGAAGCTCGCCCGCCAGATTCTGCGACGTGCCATTGCCGGAACTGCCGTAACTCCAGGCCTCGGGCCGGCGCTTCGCGTCCGACAGCACCTCCTGCAAATTCTGCTTGGCGTCGCGCGCGGGGCCGACGATCACCATCGGGCCTTGCGCCATCAACATCACCGGGGCCAACTCGCGCCCGATTTCGGGTTGCGGGGTCGGGTAGATCAGCGGCCCGGGCACCGTCAGCAAATAGCCGTCGGCGGCCTTGCTGCGCGCAACCAGCTGGAGCGCAATCGCGCCGGATGCGCCGGGGCGGTTTTCCACGATGACGTTGAGCTTGGTCTTTTGCGCCAATTCCTTGGCGGCGATGCGCGTCAGCACGTCGGCCGTACCGCCCGGAACAAAGCCCACCACCCAGGTGATCTGCTTGGCCGGCCAGTCCTGCCCGGTGTCTGCGGCGCTGGCAGAGCCAACGGGCAGCGCAATGCTCAGCAGCATCGCGCCACATGGGATAGCGTATTTCATGTTTTCCCCTTGATTTTTGCTATCGAGTTGACCGCCTTGATGTCAGGCCGGATCTGGCTTTCCCGGCGGCGTATTCGGATGTGCCGCGCAGGATTGGTTGAATGCCTGCACCATTTTCAGAATGGGGCCGAGCACCCAGGTGTTGAAAATAAGGATGTCGCTTTCTTCCTTCGGATCCTGTTTCAGGTTGAACAAGTAGGGTGATTCCAGCTTGCCCTTGCCTTCGTTGACCTCAGGCTCCCAGTAGAAGTGGAGCTTCCAATCGCGCCATTTCACCGCCCGCAAATCACCCTTGATATAGAACAGAAAGCCTTCGCGCTGCGACTTGCCAGCGACGCTTGTGAAAAATTCAGTCTGGTCGATGCCGTCGATGGGGCGGTCTTGAGGAATGTCCGCGCCGCCAATGCGCGACAGCGTGGTGAACAGGTCGGTGACGTGCACCATCTCGTTGGACACCTGGCCCGCTTGCACGCGGCCCGGCCAGCGGATGATGAAAGGCACGCGCAGGCTGCCTTCCATGGCGGTATGGTAGGTGCCGCTCCACGGTCCTGCGGTGCCTCGATAGGGCTTGCGGTATTCCGGGCCATTGTCGCTACAGAAGATGAACACGGTATCGTCGCGCAGATGCAATTCATCGACGGCCGCCACGATCTGACCCACGCGATGGTCCATTTCCACCATGGAGTCCGCAAAATCGCCCGCGCCCGTGCGGCCGGCGAAGTCGGGGTGCGGCAAGGTCGGGAAATGCAGGTGCACCAAAGGCAGGTAGAGGAAAAAGGGGCGATCCGCCTGCGCGTGCGTGCGCATGAAATCGATCGATCTGTCCACCAGTTCCGCATCAATGCCGCGCCGCGTGTCCAGGTCGTAGACCTTGACGCTCTCTGATGGGGAGCCGGCCCGGCCTTGCATGATGTGCGGAATATCCGCAACCGCCGGATCAAAGCCGATCGACGCGGTGAACTGGCTTTCGTCGGTCGTGCGCGGGATGCCGTACCACTCGTCAAAGCCACGGTCTGAAGGGTAGCGGCCGGGAACATCGCCCAGATGCCATTTGCCGTAATGCGCGGTGGCGTAGCCTTGGCCGGACAACTGCTGCGCCAGCGTGATTTCGTCACGCGTGAGGCCCTGCGGCAAGCCCGGCGGCACGGATTGCAGGCAACCCGTCCGGATGGGATGACGACCGCTCATCAACGCTGAACGCGTTGGCACGCAATCGCTTTCCACATTGAAGTTCTGCAACAGCAAGCCCTCGGTGGCAAGGCGATCGATATGCGGAGTCGGGGCGCCGCGCAAGGCGCCGCCTCCGTAGCAGCCCAGCTCGCCCCAGCCCAGGTTGTCGGCAACGATCAAAACAATATTCGGCTTCTTTTCCATCGTGGTGCACCTCTGCATTGCCTGGGGTTGATCCCAGGATTCTAGAAGCGCGTGCTGGCCGTAATATTCCTGAAAGTACGTTAATGGATGAACAAAAGTTATGAATCTGTCGCTGCGGGACATCGAGTATTTCCTCGCTGCGGTCACGCATGGCAACCTGGACCGGGCGGCAGCATCCTGTGGCGTGAGCCAGCCGGCATTGTCAAAATCGTTGCAGCGGTTAGAGGTCGATACGGGTCTGGGCTTGCTGGATCGCAGCGGCCGCGGCTTGCGGCTGACCTCTGCCGGGCTTGTATTTCTTGAGCATGCAAAAAAGCTCTGGATGGAATATCAGGATGCCGTCCGCCACGCGATGGAACTGCGGGTAGGCGAAGCGGGGCTGCTGCGCGTGGGCGTGACGGGCGCGACGATCGACAGCGTGGCGATGCCGGCCATGCGGCATTTGTTGCCACGCCGCCCCGCGTTGCGAGTGCAATTGACGCAGGGCTTGTCGGATGACCTGCATGCGCAGGTCGCCAGTGGCAAGCTGGACCTGGCGATCACGCCTATTTATGCCGATGTGCCCTTGACGCTGCATCAGGAACTGATCGCGGACGACAAGTTGTGCGTGGCGGCCAGCCGCCGGCATCCGCTTGCGTCGCGCCGCAAGCTGGCGCTGCGCGATCTGGTGGGATTGCGGTGGATCCTGCCCAAGCCTGCATCGGTTGCGCGCAATGCGCTGGATGCGCGATATGCGGACAGCAAACTCCCGCTGCCGGCCGCTGCGCTTGAAGTGGAGCATTTTTCCAAAGGCACGCTGGAATTGCTGGCGCACTCCGATCTGCTCGCGCTTTTGCCCGTGAGCGCGCTGGAGGCCGCTAGCGATATCGTTGTGCTGCCGGTGGCGCTGGGCCGGCCCTTGCCACGATGCATTGCGCTGATCTCACGGCAGGGTACGACGTGGTCACCGCTGATGCATGAGTTCCGGCGGGCCGTTCTGGACGGCACCGCAGACCTGGCGCAATCAGACAAACGGTAGCGGGGGTCAAAAAAAGAGGGCGAATCACACGATTCGCCCTCTGTTCATGTGCGGGGAGTTATCCCTCGCAAGCGGTGGCTTAACGCCGGGATCAGAACCGCTTTGCCACCCTCAACAAGCCCGCTTGTTGACGATTACCGCCGCCGAACTGCGCGTCGTAAGCCACGCTCACCGTCGTGTTGCGGGCGACGAGCATTTCGGCGCCCAGGCCGAGCACGGCGGCGTTCTTGGCGATGGGCACGCCCGTTACCGTGAACGTGCTGCCGCCTTCGAAGGCCAGTTGCTGGCTGGGTTTGACGTCGCCCATGGCGTGGCGCCAACCCAGCGATGCCGTCAGGCGGCCCGGTGCGCGGTCGTCGCCGAACTGCCAGCCGCCGCGCAGGCCCAGCGTGGTGCTGGTGACGTCGTCGGTACTGCCTTTGCCGCGCAGCGCTGCGCTGCCGCCCGATTCCTGGAAGCCGCGTGAGCGCACCTGGTTCCAGGCCAGACCCGCGTACGGTTCCACGGTGTAGGCGGTACCGACCGGCACGTTGTAGCCCAGCTCCGTGAACACTTGCGTGGACGAGGCGTGATAGGACGATTCCAGACGCTGGTTCAGGCTGCCGGCGGCAACGTTGCGCTTGGTGTCGATGTCGTGCCACGTGTAGGCCGCGCCCGCCATGAAGCGGATGTGGCCGGAGCCGGCGTCGAAGTTACGGCCGCCGAACAGCGATGCCGTGTAGCTGTCGACATTGGTGCGCGAGGACACGTCGGAGATCGAGTTGTGGCTGCCGGTGTAGCCGACCGCGCCGCCCAGGCGCCAGCCGCCGCCAACCGCGCCGTCGCCGCCCACGAACAGGCCGCCGGACGATTGACGCACGGTGGACGCATTGCCGTCGCCGTTGAACGTGCTCCAGTTGCCGAAGGCCTGTGCCCACACGGGCGAGGCGCCGCTTTGCGGCAAGGCGGCGGCCGTGGGCGAACCGAGTTGCGCCGTAGGACGGCCCGCCATCAGCGGCGCGTCAAGGTTGCCGCGCAGATGCGACATCGGCATCGTGCTGACGATGTCGCCCTGCGTTTGCAGCACGCTGCCCGTGCTGGCGAACGCCTCGCCAGACAGCTGTTTCAAGGCCGCGCGCGCTTGGGCGGGCGTCATCGTGAGAACGGCGGCCGCGACCTGGCTGGCGCCGGTGTTTTTGCTGGCGCTGTTGGCGCTGTCGACCAGGGCCGAGCCGCTCGTGGCGGGCGCGGGTTGCGTGGTGGTGGTGGTGGTGGTGGTGCCGGCGGTGGACGTGCCCGTGGTGGCCGAACCGGAGCCGGTCGTGGTCGAACCAGTGCCGGTCGTGGTCGAGCCAGTGCCAGTCGACGTCGAGCCGTTGCCTGCCGTCGACGAACCGGTGCCGGTGGTCGACGATCCATTACCAGCCGAAGCCGAACCATTGCCCGTCGAAGCCGAGCCATTGCCAGCCGACGACGACCCATTGCCAGCCGAAGCCGACCCATTGCCATTCGAAGCCGACCCATTCCCCGCAGCCGGCGGTTCTTCCTGATCCAGCGCGCCGCCGACGTTGGTCTCGTTGTTCGATCCGCCAATGCTGCCAATCGGCACGTCATTGCGGGTCAAGGTCATGAACGCGTTCTTGGCGTCGTAGCTGAGGGTGGGCGTCAGGAACGCGTAGTCGCTGGATGCGCCCTTGAACGTGCCTTGCACGCCGCCGTCTGCCGTCAGGATGTTGTACGTGGTGCGCGGCGCATAGTTGCCGTTGGGGCCGACGTGCGCCACGGTGCCGTCCAGCGTGGCCACGCCGGTGACGTGGATGCGGTCGCTGGCGGTGCTGGCCGGATCGGCGTGCACGCGGTAGATCGTGTTTTCGCCGAAGGAGAGGTTGCCGTTGACGGTCAACGTGCCGATCGGCGACCCATCATTGCCGGGCGAAATGACGGCGGTGGGGTACAGCGTGGTCGTGCCTACCTGGCCGACACCGGCCAGCACGACTTCGCGCCCGATGTCCATCGGGCCGTTCAGCTTGCCATTGATTTCCAGCGCGCCGTCGGCGATCAGGATGGGGCCGGACAGGCCGCTGCTGTCGCCATTCAGGATCACCGATCCGGGGCCGGTCTTGACGAAACCTTGCGTGCCTTGCAGCGGGTTGTCGATGGTGTCGACAAACTGCCCCGACGCATAGGTGCCGTCGCCCACGACGATGGCGGGCGGATTGCCGCCGCTGCCCACGAGCGTGATGGGCGCGCCCTGCACGCGATAGCGGTCGGTGGCGAATTGGATGCCAGACACGCGGACCGGGCCGGCCGAGCCGTCGACGGTGACGGTGCCGGCAGCGCCGGTGAAGATGGCGTAGCCGCCATCGGGCAAGGCGCCCGTGGCGTTGCTGGGGCTGTTCCAGTTCGTGCTGGCTGCGGTCCAGGTGCCATTGCCGCCGCCCGCGCGAGTGGCGGACGCCACGCCGTCGCCGTTCCACAGATTCGTGGTGCTGGGGCCAAGGATCAGGTTGATGTGCTTGTCGCCCGACAGCGACTGGATGGTGGCGGCCGGGGTAGAGTCGCCGCTGACCGACCCCAGTGTGAAGCCGTTGCCGCTCAGCGTGCCGCCGTAGGACAGGATGCGGTAGTAGCCGGCATTCACGCCCAGCGTATTGACGGTGACGTTCAGCGTCGTGTTGTTGATGCTGGCATTGCCGCGCACCGTGAGGTTGTCGCCGGTGCCAGGCTGCGTGATGGGCAGGCCCGCGTAACCGGTTTCAAAGTTGAAGACGGCGTTGCCCATCGACAGGTTGCCGTTCACGACCAGGTTGCCGTTGGACACGCCGGTGGGCGTGCCCACGGAATAGCCGGGCGCGACCGTCGCGTTGTTCACGTTCAAGTCGCCATTGATCGCGCCAAATCCTGCGACCGTGCCGTTCGCTGCTGCATTGACGTTTCCGCCGAGCGTGACACCAGCGCCGCCGCCGTTGCCACCGATAACGACCGTGCCGCCGTTGACGTCGACGCCACCGGGGAAATTGGCCGAACCATCAAATACTTGGGTGTTGCCTGCCGCGACGGTCAAGTCTGCGGCCATGATGCCGCCGCAGTACGTCGTGCTTAGCGCCAGTGTTGCCGTCAACCACTTCTTTGTGCCCTGAATCAAAACGAGGATCCTCTTTGTTC
>CAJYKY010000439.1 GCA_913775005.1 uncultured Achromobacter sp. | reverse complement strand
CCGCACAACGCCCCTTTCCTACCCGAATTCTCGGACATGATGACAAGCGTATTGTTAAGCGCAGCTACGATCCGATGTGATGTATTTGTCGAACGTTGTTTGAACGTTGTTTTAATGACGGGCAAGGCTGCACCTGCCTGACGCAGCGTTGAACGCACGGTGTCACAGGCAGTGCTACCGGCTGGCTGACGAGGTTGCTGCGGCAGGGGCTTCGTTCCACCATCCGCCGCCTAGCGCTTGCAGCAGTGCGGCCGTGTCGGCATAGCGCGCTGCGTCCGCTTCCGTGCGCGCAATACGCGTTTGCAGCAGCTGCCGCTGGCTGTCCAGCAGGCTTTGATGGCTGATGCCGCCCGCTTCAAAACGGCCTTGCGCGATGCGTTCGGCTTCGTCCGCGCGGCGCCAGGCCTGGTCATAGGCCAGGTAGGCCTCGCCATCCGTTTGCACGGCGCGCAGCGCGTCAGCCACCTGACGGAATCCGTCCAGCACGGTCTGCTGGTAAGACGCGGCGGCGGCGTCGTAGGCCGCTTCGGCCGAGCGTTTGCGCGCGCGTAGTTCACCGCCGCGAAATAGCGGTTGCACCAATCCCAGCCCCAGGTTCCACACATTGACGCCATCGGACAATTGTCCGGCGCTGGTGCGTTGCGATCCAAAACTTGCCGTCAGCGTGAACTGCGGATACAGGTTTGCCGTGGCCACGCCGACATCGGCCGATGCCTTGCGCCATAGCGCTTCGGCGGCCAGGATGTCGGGCCGCTGGCGCGTCAGCGCAGACGGCACGCCGGTCGGCACCTGGGCGGGCAGGGTCAGGTCGGACAGCCGCAGCGGCGGCGTGGCCAGTGCCGCAGGCGGCAAGCCCAGATACACGGCCAACTGGTGCGTGGCCTGCGCCAATTGCTTGTCCAGCGGCGGCAAGGTGGCGCGCGTCTGCGCGACCAGCAGTTCCTGGTTGGCAAGGTCTGCCTGCGCCACGCCGCCCGCCGCCACGCGCTGGCGCATGATGTCTTCCTGGCGCAGTTGCGCCGCCAGCAATTCTTGCGTGGCCGCCCGGCGTTCTGACAGGTCCGCCTGGCGTATTGCGGTCGTAACCACGTTCGCCGCCAGCGCCATGCGCGCCGCCTGCCATTCGTGCGACTGGTAATCCACTTGCGCCGCCAGGCCTTCCAGCGCGCGGCGGTTGCCGCCAAACACGTCCAGCGTGTAGGACACGTCGATGGACGCGTTGTACAGCGTGAACGGCGGCGGCGGTTCCGCCACGGGTACGCCGTAGGCAGACGGATCCACCTTCTTGCGCGCGCCTGACAGGTTGCCATTGACGGCGGGCAGCATCCGGCTGCCGGTGTCGGCGTTCAGGTCTTCAGTAGCCTGACGCAAGCGGGCGCGCGCTTCGTCCAGCGTGGGGCTGGCCGCGAGCGCCTGGCGCACCAGCCGGTCCAGCGCGTCGGACTGAAACAGCGTCCACCATTGCGCGGGGATATCCACGCCGGCTTGCAGCTGCTGCGTATCCTGCGGCGAGCTGGCGTCGTGCTGCGCGGTGTAGTGCGTAACGTCGGGCGCGGCGGGCGAGGGGAAGTCGGGTCCGACCGCGCAACCGGACAGCAGCGCGGCCAGGGTCAGGGCTGGCAGGCGGCGGTGGAGCGGGCTCGATACCGGGCGCGGCAGTTGGCGCTGTCCTGGGCGCAGTATTTGGCGGTTCAGAAGCTCAAGGCGTGGCATGGTGCGTCAATCCAGGGTTCGGCGGTAGAACTTCACGGCGGCGGTCATGACGACCACGGTGAACAGCAGCAACGGCCAGATGCTGGGCCACAAGTCCCACCAGCCGTTGCCTTTGAGCAGAATGCCGCGTATCAGCCGGTTGAAATGCGTCAGCGGCAGCAAATTGCCCAGGTACTGCGCCCACATCGGCATGCCTTTGAACGGGAACATGAAGCCCGACAGCAGCATGTTGGGCAGGAAATAGAACATGGTCAGCTGCATGGCTTGCAACTGGTTCTGCGCCAATGACGACAGCGTGATGCCCACCGTCAGGTTGGCCGCCACGAACAGCAGCGCGGCCAGATACACCGACAGCAGGCTGCCCAGGATCGGCACATGAAACACCAGATGCGCGGCCAGCAAAATGATGGTGGCCTGGATCAGGCCAATGGCAATGTACGGCACGATCTTGCCCGTCATGACCTCCAGCGGCCGCACCGGCATCGACAACAGGTTTTCCATCGTGCCGCGCTCGCGTTCGCGCGTCATGGCCAGCCCCGTCATCATCACGAGCGTCATCGTCAATATCACGCCCATCAGGCCCGGCACCGTGTTGTATTGCGAGATCTGTTCTTCGTTGTAGAGCTGGTGGATGCGCACGTCGAACGGCGGCTGTCCCCCCGCCAGCGCGGCCAGCGGGCCGGTCAGGTCCTTTTGCGCCACGCTCTGCGTCAGCTGCGTCATCGCGCCCAGCGCCATGCCGGTGGCCATGGGGTCGGTGGCGTCGGCTTCCACCAGCAGGGCGGGGCGTTCGCCGCGCAGCAGCTTGCGGGTGAAGTCCGGCGGTATGGTCAGCACGAACAGCGCGCGGCCCTGTGCCAGCGCGGCGCGGCCAGCTTCTTCGCTGTCCAGCTCTTCGGTGATGTTGAAGTAATCCGATGCGCGCAACGCCGCTACGAAGCTGCGCGTGAACGGGCTGTGATCGGCCGTGATGATGGCCGTGGGCATCTGCTTCGGATCGGTGTTGATGGCATAGCCAAACAGTGCCAGCTGCATGATGGGCAGGCCCACGATCATGCCGAACGTGATGCGGTCGCGGCGCAGTTGCAGGAATTCCTTCTGCACCATGCTCCACCAGCGCGCCCACGAAAAGCCTTGCAGATGACGCATCATGACGGGCTCGCAAAGTTGTCGGTTGAGCGGTTCATCAGGTAGATGAAGACATCTTCCAGGCTGGTGTCGATGCGTTCCAGCCGCAGGTCCTGGCCTGCAATAGCCTCGCGCAGTGTGCGTTCCAGCAGCGCGGCGTCCTGGCCGCTGACATGCAGCGACGACCCGAACGCTACAGTCTGGTCCACACCCGGCGCGCCGCGCAGATGCTGGCCCAGCGGCACCAGGTTCTGTCCGTGGATGGCCCACGTGGTCAGGTGCTGTTCGTCGATGACTTGCGCGGCGGTGCCTTGTGTCAATAGCCTGCCGTACGAGATATACGCCAGCTTGTGGCAGCGTTCGGCTTCGTCCATGTAATGCGTGCTGACCAGCACCGAGATGCCGCGCGCGGCAAGCTCATGCAGCTGTTCCCAGAAGTCGCGCCGGGCGGTCGGGTCCACGCCCGCCGTGGGTTCGTCCAGCAGCAGCAGGCGCGGCTCGTGCAGCAGGCAGGCGGCTAGCGCCAGGCGCTGCTTCCAGCCGCCAGACAGCGATCCCGTCAGCTGCTTGGCGCGGCTTTGCAGGCCAAGGTCTTCCAGCGCGCGGTCCACCGTTTCGCGGCGTCGGGGCATGTCGTACATGCGCGCCACGAAGTCCAGGTTTTCGCGGATCGTCAGATCATCC
>CAJYKY010000438.1 GCA_913775005.1 uncultured Achromobacter sp. | reverse complement strand
ATCACGTATTGGCCCGGGCTGTCGCTGGGCCTGCGCGATCTCGTCTACGGGAAGTAACGCCCTGCCGCGCCTGCGCTACGCGGCGCAGGCGCGTTCCCAATGCACGGCGTGACAGCGTATCTGCCGGCCGCCCACCCGGCTGACCTCGGGCACGCTTTCTTTGCACTGCGGTCTGGCCAGCGCACAGCGCGGATGAAACGTGCAGCCTGACGGCGGTTGAATCGGGTTTGGCACTTCGCCTCCCATAGGCTCCCGGTCCCGCCGCGGGTCTTCCAGATCGGGAATCGTGTCCAGCAGCATCCGCGTGTAGGGATGCTGCGGGGCATCGAACAACTGATCCGCCGGCGCCTGCTCGACGATGCGCCCCAGATACATCACCGCCACGCTGTCCGACACGTGTCGCACTACCGACAAGTTGTGGCTGATGAACACATACGTCAGCCCGAATTCCTTTTGCAGATCGCCCATCAGGTTCAGGATCTGCGCCTGCACGGACACGTCCAGCGCCGAGGTCGGCTCGTCACAAACCAGAAATTCCGCTTCGGTCGCCAAGGCGCGCGCAATCGAAATGCGTTGCCGCTGGCCGCCCGAGAACTCATGCGGAAAACGGCTGGCATCGCTGGCGGACAGGCCCACCAGTTCCAGCAGTTCATCCACGCGCTGACGCGTCTGCGCGGGGCTGGATCGCAGCCCCAGGGTCACGATGGGTTCGGCCACGATATTGCCCACGCGCCAGCGCGGGTTCAGGCTGGCGTACGGATCCTGGAAGATCATCTGCGGATGCAATACCCCGCCCTTGCGATTGCGGCCGTAAGCCAGCTTGCCGCGCGTGGGCGCCACCAGGCCCACCAAGAGCTTGGCCAACGTCGACTTGCCGCAACCGGATTCGCCCACGATGCTGAGCGTGGTGCCTCGCGGCACCGCCAGCGACACGCCGTCCACCGCCTTCAGCGTTTGTTCGGGCTGCCGCGACAGCGTGCGTTCCAGCCACGGCGGCGACACATCGAACCAGCAGGCCAGGTCATCCGCCCGCAACAGCACATCATCGTTATGCAGCATGAGCAACTCCTCCTTGATGCAGCCAGCACGCGCTGACGGTTGCACCGCCTGGCGATGGCGCAAGCGGCGGGCGGGTCTGCCCGCAACGCGGCCCCGCCGCCACGCAACGCGGATGAAAGGCACAGCCATCGGGCATGGCGTGCAGGCGCGGCATGGCGCCGTCGATCTGGTTCAAGCGCGCGGCGCGGTAGCGCAGGCCCGGAATGGCGTTCATCAAGCCCTGCGTGTACGGATGGCCGGGGCGGCGCAACACGTCCAGCACCGGGCCGATTTCAACAATGCGCCCCGCATACATCACCGCCACGCGGTCGGCAGTTTCAGCGATGACGCCCATGTCGTGCGTGACCAGCAGCACCGACGTGCCTTGCTCGCGGCACAGCCGGCGCAACAGCGCGGTGATCTGCGCCTGCACCGACACGTCCAGCGCCGTGGTCGGTTCATCGGCAATGATCAGCGCGGGGCGCGCCGCCAAAGCCAGCGCGATCACCACGCGCTGGCGCATGCCGCCCGAGAACTGGTGCGGGTAATGGTCGATGCGCTTGTCGGCTGCCGGGATGCCCACGGCCAGCAGCAGTTCCAACGCCCGGGCGCGCGCGGCGGCGGCAGAAGTCTTGTCGTGGTGGCGTATGGTTTCCACCAGCTGATCGCCCACCGTGAACAAGGGATGCAGGCTGGTCAGCGGATCTTGGAAGATGGCGCCGATCTCCTTGCCGCGCAGGCGCTGGCGCGCCTTGGGCGGCAGGTTGTCGATGCGCTTGCCCGCCAGCAGAATCTCGCCGCCCGCCAACCGGCCGGGCGGCTCCAGCAGGCCGATCACGGCCATGCCGGTGAGCGACTTGCCCGCGCCGGACTCGCCCACCATGCCCAGGATTTCACCAGGCTGGATGTCAAAACTGATGTCGCGCGTGGCAACCAGCGTGCCGTGACGCGTGGGAAATTCGACCGACAGGCCGCGCACCGACAAGGTGGGCACGCGGGCAGCAGCCTGCGCGGCATCGCCGGGGCCGTGGACGGGGTTCGGAACAATGGCCATCATGACGGGCTCCTTGCGGGACGCGGATAGCTGGAAGAAAAAATCTGATCTAGCGGCGGATGGCCGAACGTGCGGTCGGGGTAGCGCGCCACCAGGCCATCGAATTGCGCCTGCGCCTGCTCTTGAGCCAGGCGCGCATCAAAGCCGGGAATCAGGCCGTCGACCATGACGAAGCGGCCGTCGATGATCACCTGCGAGACATCGCGCCCGCTGCCGCTGACCATCAGCGTCTGGATCGGGTCGATCATCTGGCCATTGCGGTCGTGCGAGAAATCAAACACCACGATGTCGGCCTTGGCGCCTGCTGCGAGCCGGCCCAGGTCCGGCCGCCCCAGCGCATTTGCGCCGCCCACGGTGGCAGCGTCGTAATAGTCTTCTGAACGCACCGCCTCGGTGGACCCTTCCATCACGCGGCACAGCATCATGCCCACCTGCATGTTCAGCACAATGTCCGGCGGCCACGTGTCCGTGCCCATGCCGATGTTGATGCCCTGCTTGCGATACCGGGCAAAGGATTCCAGCGTGGCGCCGTGGCGCGCCGACACCAGCGGGCAATGCACGATGCTGGCGCCGGCGTCGCGGATGATGTCCAGATCGCGGCCCGCACGTTGAATATGGCGCGACCCCGACACATACGTACCATGCGGCAGCAAGGCGCGCTCAGACAGAAAGTCCAGGCTTTGCAGCCATTCGGCCGGACTCTTGCCGTGCTGCTCCAACACCAGGTCGTATTCCAGCCGCGACTGGCAGCAGTGCAGCCGGATCGGCATATTGCGCTCGCGCGCCGCCGCCGCAGACGCCTGCAACAAGCCCGGCGTGCAGGTTTCGATGCGGTCGGGTGACAGCATGGCGCGCACGCGGCCTTGGTGACGCCCGTCGATCTCATCGCAGAACGCCAAGGCGTCTTGCAGCCCCTTCATGCCGCGCGCTTCGTCGTAATGGCAGCGGATCTTGCCTTGATCGTCTACATAGGTGTGGCCGCTGCGGTACGCCGGCCCCAGGTACACGCGCAGGCCCAGCTCACCGGCCGCGTGGGCAGCGGACAGGAACTCGTCACGCGTTTCGCCCCAGACGCGGTAGAACAGCGACGCAATCGGCAACGCCGTTGTAATGCCATTGCGGATCAGCTGCGCAAACGCGTAGCGCTTCTGAAACGCCAGCTCGGCAGGCGTGTACATCTCGTACGGCCCGCGCTGCATATACGTTTGCGGCCAGATGCGGCCTTTTTTCCAGGCGGGCGAGTTATCGAACCCAAGAATCGTGGTGTCCAGATCGGACAAGGCGTCCAGGTCGATAAAGCCCGGCCCGATGACGGCGCGCCCGTAATCATGCCGGCGCGCCACCTCGCCCGGATAGCGATGGCCCACATAGACGATGCGGTCCGCATCGAACACGACCTCGCCGTTTTCATACAGCGCATGGCGCCCGTTTTCAAAGCCGACGACCCACCGGGCCGTGAGCAGGATGGGGCCCTCGGCGGCGGGCATCACGGCGCCTCCACCAAGGCGCGGCCCTCACGCGCCACCACGCGGCCGCGCTTGACGACCAGCTGGCGCACGGGCCGCGACACAATCGCCTCGGCCACCGTTTCTGCCTGCACCAGCACGAAGTCGGCATGGCAACCTGGTGCGAGGCCGTAGTCGGCCAGCTTCATCACGCGCGCATTGCCGTAGGTGGACACGTCCAGCGCCAGCGCCAGTTCGTCGTCGCGGCGGAAGTTGTTGCGCAGGCCCACCAGCATGGTGCGTTCCAGCATGTCGGGCTTGCCGTAAGGCCCCCAGGTATCGCGCATGCCATCGTTGCCGGTACAGATCGTGACGCCCGCCGCGCGCAGCTGTGCCACATTGGGCACCGGGCGCGAAGCCGACCCCGTGGTCATGATGTGCACGCCCGCCTTGAGCAGGCCGTCAGTCAGCGCCTGTACCGCCTGCGTGTCGGGCATGCCCAGGCAGAACGAGTGCGACAGCGTGACCTTGCCCTGCATGCCCAGCGCCAGCACGCGGTCGATCGTCATCTGCATCGAGAACGCGCCCAGCTCGCCCGCTTCGTGCAGGTGAATGTCTATCGGCTTGCCATGTTTGTCGGCCAGCCCGAAGATGGCGTCCAGATGGCCCTTGGGGTCGCGGTCCATGCCGGCGGGGTCCAGTCCGCCCACCACTTCCGCGCCCATGCGCAGCGCCTCGTCCATCAGCGCCAGCGTGCCGGGGCGGATCAGCAGGCCGCTTTGCGGAAACGCCACCAGCTCCACATCGATCTGGTCGCGATACTGTTCGCGGGCGCGCATCACGCCTTCGATGGCGGCCAGGCCGATGTCGGTATCCACGTCGACATGGCTGCGGATATGGCTCGTGCCGTCGGCAATGGACATCACGATCTGGCGCGCCGATTGCCGGTAGGGGTCGATGCCCAGGCGCTTCTTCTCGGCGCGTTCGTTTTCAATCTTGTCGATCAGACGCGGGCCGACCTCGTTGCGATACCAGGGCATGCCGTACATCGTCTTGTCCAGGTGCGCGTGGGCGTCGATCAGCCCCGGCAGCATCAGCGCGCCGCCCCCGTCCACCACCGGCACGCCTTGTGGCGCCGCCTGCCCCAGCGCCTGGATGCGCCCATCGCGCACCAGCACCGATGTCAGCTCGCCGCCGGCCGGGCGGACGCGGGTATACAGCGTTGCGTTTTCCATTGCTTGACCTCTATTCGTTGCTGCGTATTCGTTGCTGCTTATTCGTTGCTGCTTATTCGTTGCTGCGGGTTCGTTGCTGCGTCTTAACGCAGGCGGGGATTCAATGCGTCTCGCAGCCAATCGCCCAGCAGGTTCACCACCAGCACGATCAGACTCAGATACAGCGCGGGAAACACCACCACCCACCACTGCCCCGAAAACAGGAACTGGTTGCCCAGGCGGATCAACGTCCCCAGCGACGGCTCGGTGGGCGGCATGCCCACGCCCAGAAAGCTCAGCGTGGCCTCGATCAAGATGGCCAGGCCCAGGTTCAACGTGGCCGTCACCATCACAGGCGTCAGCGTGTTGGGCAGGATGTGCGTCAGCATGATGCGCGCGGAACTCACGCGTATCAGACGCGCCGCCTGCACATATTCCTTGCCCCGTTCCACCAGCGCCGACGCGCGCACCGTGCGGGCATACTGCACCCAGTTGGTCATGGAGATGGCCAGAATCAGGATCACGGACGACAGCGTTTCGCGCAGCCCGGGCGGCAACAGCTGGCGGAATACCGCCGTCACCAGGATGGCGACCAGAATCGTCGGGATGCTGAGCAGCGTGTCGCCCAAGCGCATCAAGGCGTTGTCGACCCAGCCGCCGAAATAGCCGGCCGCCAGCCCCACCAGCAGGCCGATCGCCAGGGACAGCACCACCGTCGCCAGACCGATCACGAGCGACATGCGCGAGCCATACAAGATGGCCGACCACACGTCGCGGCCTTGCGTATCGGTGCCCAGCAGGAATTGCGGGTCGGCGCCATCGACCCAGAACGGCGGCAGTTCCGCGTTCAGCAGATCCAGCTGCGCCAGGTCGTACGGATTCTGCGGCGCGATCCACGGCGCGAACACGGCCAGCACCACCACGATCAGCAACACGATGGCAGCGCCCATCGCCACCACATCGTGGCGCAGGCTCCACCACAGATCGCTTTGCAGGAACCGCGACATCCGGCTCTGCGCGCCGACGGAAAAGGGTTGCGAGGCCGATTTCAAAACGGGTTTAGTGAGCATTGGCGCCCCCTCCGACGGATCCCTTCACAGTCTGGCTGCGCAGGCGCGGGTCCACCACGCCGTACATCATGTCCACCAAGGTGTTCAGCGCCACGAAAATGAACGACACGATCACCAGATACGCAGCCATGACAGGAATGTCCACGAACATGACCGACTGTATGAACAACAGCCCCATGCCCGGCCACTGGAACACGGTTTCCGTGATCAGCGCGAAGGCGATCAGGTTGCCGATCTGCATGCCGGTCACGGTAATGACGGGCATCAGGCAATTGCGCAGCGCCAGGCGGAAATGCACCACGCGATCCGGCAAGCCGCGCGCGCGGGCGAACTTGATGAACTCGGTGCGCAGCGTCTCCTGCATCTCGGCGCGCACAAGGCGCATGATCAGCGTGATCTGGAACAAGGCCAGCGTGATCGACGGCAGCACCAGCGCCGCGCGGCCCGACGGCGTCAGCAGCCCCGTGCTCCACCACCCGATCTTGACGGTCTCGCCGCGCCCGAAGCCCGGCAGCCAGCCCAGCTGCACCGAGAAGACCAGGATCAGCATGATGCCCACCACGAAGCTGGGCAGCGAGATGCCCAGGATGGAGACGAATTGCAGCGCCTGCGCCACGCGGGACTTACGGTAGATGGCCGTCAGCACGCCCAGCGGCACGCCGATCACCAGCGACAGCAGCGTGGCCATCATCACCAGTTCGAAGGTGGCCGGGAAACGCTCGGCCACCAAGGCGAACACGTCCTGCTGATTGCGGTAAGAGATACCGAATTCGCCTTGGGCAGCGTTCGTGACGAAGTGCACGAACTGCATGCCTACCGACGCGTTCAAGCCCAGGCGTTCGCGCAATTCATCGCGCTGCGTTTGCG
>CAJYKY010000437.1 GCA_913775005.1 uncultured Achromobacter sp. | reverse complement strand
AAAAAAAAGGCAGCCCGCAGGCTGCCTTTTTGCTGTCTGAATACGACGCAAGCGCCGGGTTCAAACCACCTTCGGACGTTTGTCGATCACGCGGCGCGCCTTGCCCGTCAGCGTGCGTTCAACGTGGCCGGAGTCCGACACTTGAATGCGCGCGCTGACGCCGATGTGCGTCTTCACCGCGTGTTGCAGCTGCTTGCCCAGCTGATTGCGTTCATCGTCAGACAGCCCCGAGAACTCGGCCCGCACTTCCGTCAGGATTTCCAGCTCGTCCATATTGCCGGTACGCGACAGCACCAGCTGGTAATGCGGCGCCAGCTGCGCAATCTTCAGCACCAGCTCTTCCACCTGCGTCGGGAACATGTTCACGCCGCGCACGATCAGCATGTCGTCGCTGCGGCCGGTGATCTTGCCGATGCGGCGCATGCTGCGCGCGGTGGGCGGCAACAAGCGGGTCAGGTCGCGCGTGCGGTAGCGGATGATGGGCATCGCTTCCTTGGTCAGCGACGTAAACACCAGTTCGCCCGGTTCGCCATCGGCCACGGGCTCGCCCGTATCCGGATTGATGATCTCGGCGTAGAAATGATCTTCCCAGACCACCGGACCGTCCTTGGTCTCGACGCATTCGCTGGCGACACCCGGCCCCATCACTTCAGACAGGCCGTAGATGTCCACGGCGTCGATGCCGGCTTCGGCCTCGATGTCGGCGCGCATCTGGCCCGTCCACGGTTCGGCGCCGAAGATGCCGATACGCAGCGAACTTTGACGCGGATCAATGCCCTGGCGGCGCTGTTCTTCGAGAATATTGCAGAAATAAGAGGGCGTGACCATGATGATGTCCGGACGGAAATCGTTGATCAGCTGCACCTGCTTTTCAGTTTGCCCGCCCGACATCGGGATCACCGTGCACCCCAGGCGCTCGGCACCGTAATGCGCACCCAGCCCGCCCGTGAACAAGCCGTAGCCGTAAGCCACGTGCACCGTGTCGCCCGGCTTGCCGCCAGCAGCGCGGATCGATCGGGCCACGAGGTTGGCCCAATTGTCCAGGTCGTTCTTGGTGTAGCCCACCACGGTCGGCTTGCCGGTCGTGCCGCTGGAAGCATGGATACGCGAGATGCGTTCGCGCGGCACGGCGAACATGCCGAACGGGTAGTTGTCGCGCAGTTCCTTCTTGGTCGTGAAGGGAAACTTCGAAATATCGGACAACTGCTTCAAGTCGTCCGGATGCACGCCCACTTCATCGAAGGCCTTCTTGTAGTGCGGAACGTTTTCGTACGCGTGCTTGAGCGTCCACTTCAGACGCTCCAGCTGCAACGCGCGAAGCTCGTCCTCGCTGGCATGTTCGATGGGGTCCAGACCCGGCTTGCTGATGGTGTTGGACATGGTTATCTCTCTCCTGAAATTCGCTCTACGCCGGTCAGGGCGCCGTCCCGGGGCAATCCCCGGACGTGCGCCGCCCTGCCGGCGGTCTTGTCTTGGGTGGGATGACGGGTTTATCGGTGTGCCGCAAGCCTGAAACTCAGGCGTCGGCCGGCACCCCCACGATCTGGCCCTTGATGCGATAGGACCGCCCGCGAAACAGCGCGACATTGCGGCCGTCCTGATTCGTGACCGTGACGTCATACACGCCGGTACGGCCCGCCAGCGAACGCTCTTGGGCAACGGCGGTCAGCAGATCGCCTTCAAAGCCCGGCGCCAGGTAATCGATCGTGCAGCCCGAGGCCACGGTGCTGACGTTGCGTGAATTGCACGAGAACGCAAACGCGCTGTCGGCCAGCGCAAAAATAAAGCCGCCGTGGCAGGTCTTGTGCCCGTTCAGCATGTCGCCGCGCACGCGCATCGTCAGCCGCGCGTAGCCCGGCGCCATTTCCTCGACTTTCATGTCCAGGCCCTGCGAGGCCGCGTCGCCCGCGTACATCACGGTGCCAACGGCCTGCGCCAATTGCTGGGGATCGCTCGGCACTTCAACGGGGGGTACGTGCGCGCTCATCATTGCCCCTTGAACTGCGGTTCGCGCTTGCCCAGGAACGCAGCCACGCCCTCGGCGTAATCAGCGCTGCGGCCCAGCTCGCGCATCATGTCGCGTTCAAGATCCAGCTGCGTGGAAAGATCATTGGCCAGGCTCGCCTGCAAGGCGCGCTTGGTGAAGGCCAGGCCCTTCGTGGGCGCCGTGGAGAAATGCTGCGCCAGGCGGTCCAGCGTGGCGTCGAATTCCTCGTCCGCCACGCATTGCCAGATCAGCCCCCATTGTTCGGCCTGCTTGGCGCTAAGCTTATCGCCCAGCATGGCCAAGCCCATGGCGCGCGCACGGCCCACCAGGCGCGGCAGCACGAAGGTGCCGCCGGTATCGGGGATCAGGCCCAGCCGGCAGAACGACTGAATGAAATTGGCCGAGGCCTTGGCGATGACGATGTCGCCCGCAAACGCCAGGTTGGCGCCCGCCCCCGCCGCAACACCGTTCACACCCACCACAACGGGCAGCGGCAAGGCGTTCAGGCGGCGCACCAGCGGGCCGTAGAACTTGTCGACGGTTTCGCCCAGATCGGGCGGGGTGCCATCGGCAGCGGGCTTGCGCTCGCTTAAATCCTGGCCAGCGCAAAAACCACGGCCCGCGCCGGTCAGCACCAGCACGCGCGCGCCTTCGGTTTCCACGCGCGTCAACGCGTCGGCCACTTCGCCATGCATGTTGGCCGTGAAGCTGTTCAGCTTGTCCGGCCGGTTCAGCGTCAGGCGCGCAATACCGCCAGACAGGTCGAATTGAATGTCCTGATAGCTCATAAGCGAGTCCTGTTGGCGGTCAGACGTGACGGCGGGTTTGCACCACGCGGAAGCGGTTCGACACGAAGGCCGTGTCAGACAACGCCGCGTTGGCAGCCGGGTTGGCACCGGTGCCGTGGAAGTCGCTGAAGGCGGCCGTCTGGTTGACGAACACCGCGCCGGTCAGGTTCAGCGACAAGGACACGCCAGACACTTCGGCGGCATCCTGCACCTGATCCGCCACTTGCGGGTCGGTGGTGTAGGCGCCCAGAGACAGCGCGCCGTGCTGGATGACGCTGTCACGTGCCAGCTGGATGCTGTGTGCGGTGGAATCGGTGGCCACCACAAAGGCGATGGGGCCGAACCATTCCTGGCTGATCGCGTCGTTGCCGGCTTCCGTGCGCAGCAGCAGCGGCGTGCGGACGCGCGCGTTTTCAAACTGCGGATGCGTCAGCGTTTTGCTGTCGGCGACAACGGGCAGACCCAGCGCGCGCGCCTTTTCAATGCGTTCGACAATGCCT
This sequence comes from uncultured Achromobacter sp., assembly GCA_913775005.1. Classification (GTDB taxonomy): domain Bacteria; phylum Pseudomonadota; class Gammaproteobacteria; order Burkholderiales; family Burkholderiaceae_B; genus Achromobacter. The sequence continues at coordinate 891 of CAJYKY010000437.1, read as the reverse complement.
TCGTTCTGGATCGCACCGGTCAGTTCGACGGCGCGGGCGGCGTCGGCGCCCAGCTTGTCCAGCGCCACACCCAGCGCAGCGGCCACGTCGTCAAAGCTGACACGGCCTTCCGGCGTGTTGATGCCGTCGCGCGGCACGTAGATGTTTTGCGGCGCGGTGCACATCTGGCCCGAATACAGCGCCAGCGAGAACGCCAGGTTGCGGGCAACGCCCTTCAGGTCGTCGGTGGAATCGATGATGATCTGGTTGACGCCCGCCTTCTCGGTGTAGACCAGCGCCTGGCGCGCATTGTTTTCCAGCCAGTCGCCATTGGCGGTGCTGCCGGTGAAGTCAACGATCTTCACGGCGGGGTTCAGCGCCAGCTTCTGGGCGGTGTCGTCGCCGGCTTCATGCGCGGCCAGCAGCACCACGTCGGGGTCAAAACCCGCTTCTTGCAGCACTTCTCGCGCCACCTTGACGGTGATGGCCAGCGGCAGGATCGCGCCGGGGTGCGGTTTGACGATGACGGTGTTGCCGGTGGCCAGGCTGGCGAACAGGCCCGGGTAGCCGTTCCACGTCGGGAACGTCGAGCAGCCGATCACCAGCGCCACGCCGCGCGGCACCACGGTGAACTGCTTTTCCATGCGGATCGGGTCGTTCTTGCCCTGCGGCTTTTCCCAGATCGACACACCCGGAATGCGCGACATTTCCTGCCAGGCGTAGGTCACGGCTTCAAAGCCGCGGTCTTGCGCGTGCGGGCCGCCAGCCTGGAAGGCCATCATGAAGCCTTGGCCAGTCGTGTGCTGCACGGCGTAAGCCATTTCGAAGCTCAGCTTGTTCAGGCGCGCCAGGATTTCCAGCGACACGCCCACCCAGGCTTGCGGACCGGCACGGCGCCAGTCTTGCAGCGCA
>CAJYKY010000436.1 GCA_913775005.1 uncultured Achromobacter sp. | reverse complement strand
CACCAACCTGCATGCCGACATCCTGTCGGACCTGGCGGCCGCGCTGGCCGGCAGCCTGGGCATCGCACCCACCGGCAACATCGATCCTGAACGCCGCTACCCGTCGATGTTCGAACCCATTCACGGTTCGGCGTTCGACATCATGGGCAAGGGGCTGGCGAATCCGGTCGGCACGTTCTGGTCGGTGGTGATGTTGCTGGAACATCTGGGTGAGCACGCCTCGGCCGCGCGCTTGATGCAGGCCATTGAACGCGTGACCGCCACGCCCGCGCTGCATACGCGCGATCTGGGCGGCGAGGCCATGACGGACACCGTGACGCAGGCGGTGTGCGATGCGCTGGCTCAGCGCGCGCCGGCCAAGCAGGTTCAGGCGGCATAGCGGTATTGCAGCATCGGCGGCAAGCCGGACACCCTGCACAGACGGGGTGCCGGTCAACAACAAGAAACGAAGTTCATTCGTGTTCCAAGGAGACAAGCATGTTCAAGCGAATTTTCCGCGCGCGCGCGTTGGCGGTCGCGTGCCTGTTGAGCCTGCCGATGGCAGGCGCCGCCATGGCCCAGACCTATCCTGCCAGACCCATCAACCTGGTCGTGCCGTTTCCGGCCGGTGGCACGACGGACGTGCTGGCGCGCGCCTTGGGGCAGGAACTCGCCAAGCGCCTGGGCCAGCCGGTGGTGGTGGAAAACAAGCCGGGCGCAGGCTCGACGTTGGGGGCGGACTACGTGGCCAAGGCAGCGCCCGACGGCTACACGCTGTTGATGGGCGCGGTGCATCACACCATCGCCACCAGCGTCTACAAGAGCCTGCACTACGACTTTCAGAAAGACTTTGCGCCGGTGACCACCGTGGCGCTGGTGCCCAACGTCTTGGTCGTCAACCCGAAGCTGGACGCCAAGACGGTGCAGGGCCTGTTGTCGCTGGCGCAAGCCGCGCCCGGCAAGCTGACCTATGGTTCCAACGGCATGGGAACGGGCCAGCACCTGATCGGCGCGCAGTTTGAACATGAAGGCCAGGTGAAGCTGCTGCACGTGCCCTACAAGGGCAGCGGCCCGTTGACGACGGACTTGCTGGGCGGGCAGATCGATATGTCGTTCGATACGATCACGCCCGTGCTGGCGCACATCCAGAGCGGCAAGCTGCGTGCGCTGGCGGTGACGACGAATCAACGCTCGGCCGCGCTGCCCGATGTGCCGACGATGGAAGAGGCGGGGCTCAAGCCCTTCAATATGGGAACGTGGTTTGGCGTGCTGGCGCCGGCGGCCACGCCCAAGGACGTGGTGACGCGGTTGAATAACGAGATGGTGACGATTATTCGATCGCCCGATTTCTCGCGCCGCATGGCCGAGATTGGTGCCGTGCCGATTGGCGATACCCCGGCGCAGATGCAGGCGCGCATCGGCGCCGATACCGAGAACTACGCCAAGCTCGTCAAGGACGCGAAGGTGGCGATCAACTGACGTGATGCCTTACGCACGGATCCACCCGCGCGCGATGGGCAGCGCCAGCAGCTTGCGGTAGACGCCTTGCGCGGCGGCCGTCAGCGGCGCGCCCACGCGTTGCCAAACCGGTACGGCAATCGCCGCGGCCACGGGCGCCAGGACCAGACCACCCGCGATATCCAGCGGGAAGTGTACGCCCAGGTAAACGCGCGCCGTGCCCACCAGCACGGAGGCGGCCAGCGTCACCCAGCCCCACACGGCCCAGCGCCGGTCCAGGATCAGCGCAAAGGCAAAGGTGGCGATGATGATGGTGTGGTTGCTGGGGAAGGACGACGTCGCCTTGTGCGGGAAGAAGGCGTGTCCCAGCCCGATCGCGAACGGGCGCGGGTGCGGCCACAGCGCGCCGAACAGGTAGCTGGCGAATAGCGCAAGGCCGATGCTGGCCAGCACCTTCAAGGCCAGGTTGCGTTGCGCGTCGCCGCCCCACAACCACATCGCGGCCAGCGCGCCCGGCACCAGCAGGATCAGCTGGTTGGCGACGAGCAGCGCGGCGTGGATGCGCCAGACCGGCGTGGCCGGGTCAGCGTTGATCAGCAAAAAAAGGGACTGGTTGAAGCTTTCCAGGAAATCCATGACACGTCATCGCAACGTAATAATCAATAGCCGCGATGGTAAAGAGGTTTCCCGTCAGTCCGCTTACAAAATGCGTCGCCGTGCGCGCTTTTACTTCTGGATGCGTTTGCCTTGCGCGTCGATGACCGGCTCGCCATCTTCTTTCGAGAACGCGCCTTGTTGGGGCGAGGGCAGAATGTCCAACACCAGTTCGGACGGCCGGCACAGGCGCGCGCCCAACGGCGTAGCCACAAAGGGGCGGTTCAGCAGAATGGGATGCTGCTCGATGGCGTCCAGCAGCGCGTCGTCAGACAAGGTGGTGTCGTCCAGCCCCAGTTCCTGATAGGGCGTGCCCTTTTCCCGCAGCGCGTCGCGCACGCTGATGCCGGCTTGCTTGAACAAGGCCTTCAAGGTGGCGCGCGACGGCGGCGTTTCCACATACAGCACCACGTTGGGCTCGATACCCGCGTTGCGGATCAGCGCCAGTGTGTTGCGGGACGTGCCGCACTTGGGGTTGTGGTAGATGGTGACGTCGGACATGTTGGCTCCTTGATAGCGGTCTTTCTTGATGCAAGACGCTGAGCATAGTGCATCTGGGGGAGAGGGCGGCCCGCGCTCAATGGCGCAGCTTCTTGCCCAGCCGCTTCCAGCCGATCACGACGCCGGTCAGGCTCAGCGCTGCGCCGCCCAGGCTCAGGAAGATCAGCAGCGCGTCCCATAGCGGCCGCCGTGCCAACAGACCCGTCCAGTCCCAGCTGTGCAGAAAGGCGAACAGCCAGCGGCTGACGCGCGCGCTGCGGTCCTGGCGCCCCTGTATCTGGCCGGTGTGCGGGTCCAGATAGACCCACGTGGCTTCGGGGTTGTCATAGACCAGCCGCCAGACGGGCAGCGGCTTTTCGACATGGCC
>CAJYKY010000435.1 GCA_913775005.1 uncultured Achromobacter sp. | reverse complement strand
CGTGAATGCGTGATCACCTGACCGCGCAATGGCCCGCGTGTCAGGCACCCCGCTGCAACGTCACGCGCAGCCCCGGTCCCATCTCGCTGTCCGCCTCGCGCATCTGAAAGTGAACGCGCATGCCGTGGTTGGTGGCAATGCGCCGCGCAATCGATACGCCCAAGCCGCTGCCGGCCTCTTCGTTGCCGGCGGCGCGCAGAAAGCGGTCGCCCAGCCGCGGCAGGATTTCCGGGGCGATGCCGGTGCCCTGGTCGTCGACGGTAATGCTCGCGGGGCCGAACGTCAGGCGCACGCTGCCGTGGCGCGGGCCGTAGCGAATCGCGTTGTCCAGCATGTTCTTGAGCAGGATGGTCAAGGCATGGGCATCACCGGCCATCGGCAAGGGCAACACGCCGGGGGCCGGCCACTGCACGGAAATATCCACGTCGCGCCGGTCGGCGATCCACAGACAGTCGCCCACGGCCTGTTCCGCCACGCTGCACCAATCCACCGCGCCCGCAAAGTCCGCATGATTGACGTTGTCCAGGCGCGCCATCGTCAACAGCTGCGACACCAGCCGGTCCAGCCGTTCCATGCCGCGCGTGACGCTGGCCTGCGCCTGGCGGCGTTCAGCCGGGTCTTGCGTGCGCTGCGCCACGTCCCATTGCGCGCGCACGGCAGCCAGCGGCGTGCGCAGCTCGTGGGCGGCGTCTGCGGTCAGGCGCCGTTCCTGTTCGATCAGCGTGCCTACGCGCGCAAGCAAGCCGTTCATGGCGTCAACCAGACCCTTCAGTTCGCCCGGCACGTCGGCGGCGGCCAGGGCGGTCGCGTCATCGGGACGCCGCCGTTCCAGCTGCATCGATAGCTGGCGCACGGGCCGCATCGCCCGGCGCACGGCAAGAATCAGCAGGCCGATCAGCACCGGCAGCCCCACCAGCCATGGCAGGATCTGACCGCCGATATAGGCGATGACCAGGTCACGGCGTTCACCGATGCGCTGCCCGACGGCAACGCGCGTTTGCCCCGACGTATCGCTCAAATACACCAGCCGCCAAGGTTCGGCATTGACGACGGTTTCCACAAAGCCATCCGCCGCGCCGTCCCGAGGAAACTGCATCGCTTCGGGGTCGAGCACCAGCGGAGCATCGTTGCCCCGCCAGATGGCGACGGACAGATCGCCGGGACCGGCATCGCCCGCATCCACGGCGGGCGGCGTCTGCGCGGGAATGGGTAGCGACGTGGCGCCCGGCGGGATCAGCGCCGAGATTGCCATCGTCTGCTGCGCCAGGCGCAGCATGTCGGTGTCGTACAGCTCGTTGATTTCGTGCGAGGCGCGCCAGTAAGTGCCGGCAATGGCCAGCAGCCACGCGAATGGCGCGGCCAGCAGCACGGCAATGATCAGCCTGCGTTGCAAGGTCATGAATGGGCGTCCACCTGGCCTAGCGCGTAGCCCGAACCGCGCACGGTACGCACAATTTTGGGATGAATTTTCTTGCGCAGATGGTGCACAAAGACTTCCAGCGCGTTGCTTTCCAGCTCGGCTTCCCAGTCGTAAAGCTTGTCTCGGATGAAATCGCGCGTCAGCACACGGTTTGGATGGGTAAGAAAGAGTTCAAGCAGCAAGGCTTCGCGCGTGGTCAGATCGACCTTGCTGCCCTTCCAGTGCACCTCGTGCAGGGCAGGGTGGTACTCCAGGTCGCCATGCCGCCAGACGGGTTCCGGCTTGCCGGCCACACGCCGCGTTACTGCGCGCAGACGAGCTGCGAGTTCGTCCAGCGTGATCGGTTTGATCAGGTAGTCGTCGGCGCCCGCGTCCAGCCCGGCGATGCGGCTTTCGATGGCTTCACGCGCGGTCAGGATGACCACGGGCAAGCTGCGCCCGGCACGCCGCCAGCGCGACAGCAAGGCCACGCCGTCTTCGCCCGGCAAGCCAAGATCCAGCACCACGGCGTCGTAGTGCACGACGTCCATCGCTTGATCTCCCTCGCGGCTGCTGGTGAACCAGTCGACGGCATATCCCAGCAGCCGTAGACCGGACTTCAGGCCATCGCCGATCAGCGGATCATCTTCAATGATGAGGATTCTCATTTGTCGCCCTCGTGCCAGGTTCGATCGAGATTACCACTGCGCCCCGTTAATTTCTCATTAAGGTTCGGCCCCTAAGCTGCGCGCCATCGTATCGGTAAACGTATCCGTAAACGCATCGGTAAACGCATTTTTCCGACTGGAAGCCAGCATGCCGCAACCCAAGTATCTTGCGCCGCCCCCAAGGACGGCTATCGCCACGCAGCCGCACACGTTGCCCGCGACGCTGCACATCCACCAAATGGATGACCCGCTGCGCGCACGGATTCAATCGTATATCCATCAGCGCTATCAACACCGGTTTGGCGCCACGCTGACCGAGTGGCTGCCCACGCTGGTCAGCGTGCAGAAGAACGGCGAGATCCTCGCGGCTGCCGGTTATCGCGGCGCGGAGGATCCGCTGTTTCTGGAACGCTATCTGGCCGCGCCCATCGAACAGTATCTGCGCGACCAGGATGCGCCGGTGGCGCGCAGCCGCATCGTCGAAGCCGGCCAGTTTGCGGCGCTGCGGCCAGGTGCCGGGCGGCTGCTGGTGCCGCTGCTGGCGCGCCATCTGCACGAACAAGGATTCGATTGGGCGGTCAGCACGCTGACCAGCGAACTGCATCACCTCTTTGCGCGCATGGGGCTTGCGCATCAGCCGATCTCTGCCGCAACGCCGGATCATCTGAGCGAACGCGAACGCAAGGACTGGGGCAACTACTACGCGCATGATCCCCGCGTGTTCGCGGGCCGGTTGCCCGCCATTCTGGAACGCCTGTCGGAGCCGCAAGCATGACGCCGTCAGACTTCTTCGCATTGTTGCAAGCGCCCGGTCGAGCGCAGACGATTGCCGTGCAGGCCGTCAGCGAATCGCTGACCTACGCCACCTTGCTGGCCCGGGTGCAGGATCACGCGGCGCTGCTTGCCAAGCATGGCGCGCGCGTGGTGGCGTCTCTGATGGACAACGGCGCGCAGTGGATCGTGCATGACCTGGCCTGCTTGCACGCCGGCATGGTGCATGTGCCGTTGCCGCTGTTCTTCACGCCCGGCCAGTGGCGCGACACGCTGAGCGCGGCAGACGTCAATGCCGTGGTGGGGCACGTCGCGTTGCAACCCATCGTGCAGGCGTTTGGCTTTGAACTGGCGGCGCCGCTGCCGGGGCAGGCCGCGCTGTTTTGCCGTGCGGCAACGACGGGCGCAACGGCCTTGCCCGCCCGCACCGCCAAGATCACCTTCACGTCCGGCTCCACCGGCAG
>CAJYKY010000434.1 GCA_913775005.1 uncultured Achromobacter sp. | reverse complement strand
CCTGCCTTGCGCTCAGTTGCGCGCAAGCTGTCTGGGCCCAAACTCCCGACGCGGGACGCTCCATCCGCGACCTGGAATCCACCATCCCCGCCCCGCCTCCCGCTCGCGCCCCCGCGCCGCTGGACGTGCGCCCGCCCGACCCGGTCACGCCGCCCCGCTCGGACGACGTCACCACCGTGCTCGTGCAAGGCTTTGCGCTTGATGGCAACCATGTATATAGCAACGCGACGCTGCTGGCCTTGCTGGCGGACCTGATCGGATCCCATCAAGATTTGAACGGCTTGCGGGCAGCAGCTGCCCGCATCACCGCCCACTATCATCGCGGCGGCTACCCGCTAGCGCGCGCCTATCTTCCTGCGCAAGACGTTGCGGATGGCGTCATACGCATCGGCGTGCTCGAAGGCGTTTACGGCGACATCGTCGTCAACAACGCCGCGCGCGTGCGCGATGGCTTGCTGGCGTCCACGCTGGACACGCTGCGCGCAGGCCACGCCGTACATGCCGCTGAGCTGGACAGCGCGCTGCTGCGCTTGAACGACATTCCTGGCGTCACTGCAAGAGGCACGTTGCGCGCGGGCGCCGCGCCCGGCTCCACCGATCTGGTCATCAATGCCGAACCGGGCCCCTGGGTGTCCGGCAGCCTGGACGCCGACAACTACGGCGGCGCCTACACGGGCGAATACCGCCTTAGCGCCGCCGCCAGCATCAACAGCCCGCTGGCCCTGGGCGACGCGCTGGACGTGCGCCTGCTTGCCAGCGATGGCAGGCAGCGCTACTACCACGTGGACTACTCGCTCCCCGTCGGCCCCTGGCCCCTGCGCCTGGGTGCGGGGGCGTCGAACATGCACTACGCGCTAGGGCGCGAGTTCAGCGCCCTCAACGCACACGGCAGCGCGCAAACCACCACGCTATACCTGCGCTGCGCCCTGCTGCGCAGCCGCAGCGCCAACGTGCAAGCCAGCGTGCAATACGAACACAAACGCTTTGGCGACAACTATGACACCGTGGGCCTACAGCAGGTGCACCGCCTGGGCGTATGGACCGCAGCAGTTAACGCCGGCCTCAGCGACACGCTGCTGGGCGGCGGCCGCAACAGCGCCTACGTGGGTTATTCGCGCGGCAACCTGCGCTTTGGCACACCCGCGCTGCGCCAGGATGACCGCCGGTTCAAGCAAGCTGGCGGCGGCTTTGGCGTCGTCCACGCCAGCCTGAGCCGCTTGCAACACGTCGCCGGCCCGCTTCAGCTCTACGGCCGCCTGCGTGCGCAATGGTCCAGCAAAAACCTCTATAGCTCCGAGAAATTCAGCCTGGGCGGCCCCTACGGCGTGCGCGCCTTCGCACCCGGCGCGGTCAGCGGAGACGAAGGCTGGCAGGCGTCGGCCGAACTGCGCTACCTGCCGCTGCCGGGCCTGCAATTTTCCGCGTTCGTCGACACGGGCGCGGTGCAAACAAACAAACGCAGATGGTCGTCAGACCACAACCGCCAAGCGCTGACCGCTTTCGGCGCGGGCGTGGCGCATGCCGGTTCAAACCATCTGATCAACGTCAGCGCGGCATGGCCGCTGCGGCAACACATGCCCCGCGCCAAGACGGACCAAGAACCGCGTTTCTGGGTGCAAGCCACCCGGTATTTCTGAACGCATCCGCGCCTTGGTCACGGTTCCCGTGCAAAGGCCAACCCTTGAGTGGAGGTTGAGTTGAACAAGATCTATGCACTGGTATGGAGCGAGTCACGTCGCGCCTGGGTCGTCGCGGGTGAAAGCGCGCGAAGACATGGGAAGTCGAAGTATGGGGCGAGGATGGCTGCGGCGGGGATGGCGTGGTTGGGGATGAGTGTGGGGGGTGGGGTGTGGGCGTTGCCGGTGGGGGAAAACATCACGCATGGACAAGCCGATATCGCGCGCGAAGGTGGGCAGATGGTTATCACGCAGCACACCGACAAGTTGATTACCGATTGGAGGTCGTTTGATATCAGCGCAGGAAATGGTGTGCGGTTCGATCAGCCGGGGAAGGAATCTGTGGCGTTGAATAAGGTCACAAACCTGGGGGCAACCCTGATACAAGGAAAGCTCGACGCCAATGGCCGGGTATTTTTGATCAACCCTGCCGGAATCGTGTTCAGCCAAGGCGCGGAAGTAAACGTTGGAGGGCTTGTGGCTTCAACACAAACCATGCTCGATACCGATTTCATTAGCGGAAACTATGTTTTTTCGAGCGATAGCCCGTCAGCTGTCAGTAATTTCGGAACGATCACGGCGCACGAAGGCGGCGGTGTGGCCCTGCTGGGCGCAGGGGTCAATAACGCGGGGGTCATCCAGGCGGAGAGGGGCACCATTGCATTGGGCGGGGGTGAAGCCTTTACGCTGACGTTCGCGGGCAATAAATTACTAAGTCTGCAAATTGACCGCGCCACGCTCGGCGCTCGGGTGAGCAACGGCAATTTGCTGAAAGCCGACGGCGGACAGGTACTGCTTAAGGCCAGTGCGGTAGGTAGCGCCTTGAACACCGTGATCAACACGAACGGCATCATCGAGGCAAACACGTTGAACGGATTGGCCGGCCGGATCACCTTGGACGGTGGTACGCAAGGAGCCGTGTCCGTTGCCGGAGACTTGAGCGCCACGGCGCTGACCGACAACGGTGATGCGGGCACAATCGACACCCGGGGAGCTGTCGTACAGATCAAGCCAACCGCTCGGGTCGACACTCGCGCCTCTACAGGCCAGGGCGGCATCTGGAACATTGCAACCAAGGCCGCAAACGTGGGCCTGCCCGGCAGCGACTCGAGCAGCCAGACGATATCCAATGTCACGCTCGCTCAAATCCTTGGCACGACTGCGATTTCTCTAAGCGCCACCGAGGGGGACCTTGCCGTCAATGCCCCGATTACATGGTCAAACACGCGCAGCCTGGCCTTGCAGGCTCGCCAGCGTGTCCTGATCAATAGCACGGTGCGCGGGACAGGCAATGACGCGCAACTGACGTTAGGCGCAGATGATCGCGTGCTGATCAATCGGCCGCTTGCGTTGACGGGCGATCGAAGCCATTTCGCCCTGAACTCTTCCAATCGCCACGAAATAGCCAACGGAGCGTCCGTGACGTTAGCGGGAAAGGACGCGGCCTTTACTGCGAACGGCCAACGCTACGCCGTGATTCAAAATCTCGCACAGCTTCGCGCTATCGATCGCGACCTGGACGGAAATTATGTGCTGGGCAACAGCATCCGCGGCACTTCCGATTTCCAGAGCATTGGAGGAAGCCAGGGTGTCTTTACCGGCGCGTTCGATGGGCTGGGGCATACGTTGGATACGTTCTCGGTGTCTGGTAAGGGCTTTAACGTTGGTTTGTTCGCTGCGTCATCGGGCAGTATTCGCAACCTGGCCTTGAAGTCGGTCACCGTCACCGCCCACCACGACGCACCGCCGAGTGCGTCGCTGGGGTCATTGGTTGGCCGCAACCAGGGCGAGGTCTACAACGTCAAGTCCTGGAGCGCGACGGTACGCGGCGCATCAAATCGCGATCATGTTCTGGGTGGCCTGGTGGGAACCAATGAAGGCGGCGTCATTGAACGCGCGGCAGTCTCGGGCAGTGTGGACACGAATTCGTACACCCGCGCGGCAGGCGGAATCGTAGGGTTGAATCAGGGGCAAGTACGGGCTCCCGCGATCATTGCCCACAGCTCGTCGGCCGCCACGGTTTCCGGAGAGATGCAACGCAACGCAAGCAGTGGCATGGGCGGCTTGGTGGGCGTCAACAAATATGGCGAAATCGTGCAATCCTCCGCCACGGGTAAAACGACTGTCCATACAGACGGCGTCGATGTCGGCGGTTTGGCCGGCGTCAGCGACCTGAGCCTTATCAAGGGCAGCCGCGCGAGTGGCGTGGTTGAAGGCGGCAAGCATGGCAACACGGGCGGGCTCGTAGGTAGCGTGGCAGGAGGCGCTATCGTCGACTCAGTCGCCAGTAACACGGTGCATGCCTTTGGCGCTGGCAACACGGGCGGCGCGGTCGGAATGAACAGTAGCGAAGGAATTCTGTTCAACGTCGCGGCCGTGGGTCAGGTTTCCGACTGGGAGGGGCAGAACGTCGGGGGCCTCGTCGGCGCGAACGTCGGCAGTCTGAGCCTGATCGACTCGAGCTACGCCCGCGGCCAGGTCGATGCAAGAAGCAGTCCGTCCAACGCGTACGTCGGTGGGTTGGT
>CAJYKY010000433.1 GCA_913775005.1 uncultured Achromobacter sp. | reverse complement strand
CTTCCACGCATGCGAAGATAGGCCCAGCATGAAGATGTTGGCGCCCGAACAGAAAATGCGGTCTTTCATGCTGGTGACGACCACGCTGCGCACTTCGGGGTGTTCGAAGCGGATGCGTTGCAGGGCGTCGTGCAGCTCGATGTCCACGCCCAGGTCGTAAGAGTTCAGCTTGAGCTTGTAGCCGGGGCGCAAGCCGCCGTCTTCCGACACATCCATCGCCAAGGTGGCGATGGGGCCGTCGAACGTCAGGCGCCAATGGCGGTACTGGTCGGGCTGGGTGCGGAAATCGACGCGGGTGTCTGCCCCGTTCTCGCTCCGGCCGCCTGCCCCGTTTGCGCTGCTACTCATGGTGTGTCTCCTCGTACGTCCTGCCTGAACAGGAAAAATACTGCATCACATGAATTATTGTGCAGATTAGTGCAGGCAAAAACGCACGTCAAGCGAGACATGCAAAAAAGTGCAGTTTTACAGAGGCAGTCCGCAGGCCTTGCGAACCTGGGTGCGCAGGCCGGCAAAGCTCTCCTGCACTTCCAGGTTGCTGGTGACCCAGGTCAAATCGGCTTTGGCGTAGAAGGCCTCGCGGCCGGCCAGAATGCGTTTCAGATCCGCCATGGCCTCGTTGTTGCCCGACATGGGGCGGAAATCGCCCTGCGCCATGACGCGGCCCATGTGTTCTTCGGGCGTGGCGCGCAGCCACACCGTGTAGCAATGGGCCAGCAACAGATTCAGCGTGGCGGGTTCCGACACGAGACCGCCGGGGGTGGCAAGCACCATTTCCGGGTAGATCTGCACGGCCTCTTCCAGCGCCCGGCGCTCATAGCGGCGGTAGGCGTTGGGGCCATACAGGTTGTGGATTTCCAGGATGCTGCACCCGGCCACGCGCTCGATTTCGCGGTTCAGCTCAACAAACGGATAGCCCAGGTCATCCGCCAGCATCTGGCCCAGCGTGGATTTGCCCGCACCGCGCAGGCCGATCAGCGCCACACGCTGCGTACGGTTGGGGCGTTGCGCGCCCGCGCCCACGCCAAACAGCTGCGTCAGCGCTTCACGCGCGCGTTGCAAATCGGATTCTGTACGGCCGCTAAGCAGCTCGCGGATCAGCAGCCAGTCGGGGGATTCCGTGGTCACATCCCCGACCAGCTCCGCCAGCGCGCAATTGAAGGCCCGCGCAATTTGCAGCAACACCAGGATCGACGCATTGCCCACCCCGTGCTCCAGATTGGCCAGGTGCCGCTCGGACACGCCCGTCACCTGCGACAAGCCCTTGCGTGTCATGCCCCGGATGGCGCGCAGGCGGCGCACCCGCTCGCCCAATGCCACCAGGAAAGCTTCCCGCCGGGGTTCGGATGGCGCCACGTCTAGCGCTTGATTCATGTTTTGGCTGACTCCGCAAATACCCTGATACGCCTTGTTTTATGCACTATAGTGCTTGACCCAAACCTTTGGAAGCACTATTTTTCCTTCCAAGCAGTCCCAAGCCGTCGCGGTGCAAAAAAGCAGCATTCAAATTCATGCTGATTCCAAAGCGCCGACAGTGTAAAGGAGGAGTCGCGGTGAGCACGCCAGATCAATTCCATGCCCTGATGCGCGAGGCCACGCGTTTGACGTCCGGCCACGCGCTGGATGACGCGTTGCAGGCGCGCTTGAACCGCGAGGCTGGCCCAGACAGCCCGCTCTACCAGAACATCTTTGCCGCCTGTCGCCAGGGCGTGGCCGATGGCTGGATGTGCAACCGCGAAGGCGGCGGCATCCGGTATGGCCGCGTCATCAAACCCGCTGATGATTTGGCCGGCTATTCGGTCGATGTGGTGGACATGGACGACCTGGCCGGCCCCCACCACGCACACCCGAACGGCGAGATCGATCTCATCATGCCGCTGACCGGCAATGCCCGCTTCGACGGCCATGGCGCGGGCTGGCTGGTCTACGGCCCCGGCAGCGCGCACCGCCCGACCGTCACCGAAGGCCGCGCGCTGGTCCTGTACCTGCTGCCCGGCGGCGCCATCGAGTTCACGCGGCCCGGCACCTAGCCGCCGCCCGCCGGCCTGGCCATAACAACACAACGCCAGCGCCGCCCCCACAGGACATCAGGAGACAACCGTGAACACCTGCCCCGCCGAACTGAACTTCGCCAGTTATCTGGCCGCACTGAACGCGCCCCGCGCCGCCAAGCCGGCCTTCATCGACGACACGCGCCAGCTCAGCTATGGCGAACTGGCCGAGCGCGTCGCGCGGCTGGCCGGTGCGCTGCGCCAGCTGGGGCTGCGGCGCGAAGAACGCATCCTGCTGCTGATGCAGGACACCGTGGACTGGCCCGTCGTGTTCCTGGGCGCGCTGCATGCGGGCGTGGTGCCGGTGGCCGTGAACACCTTGCTGACACCGGACGACTACGCCTACATCGTCACGCACAGCCGCGTGCGCGCCGTGTTCGCATCGGGCGCATTGATGCCCGCCGTGCAGGCTGCGCTGGCGCAAGCGCCCGGGGATGTCGAACACGTGGTGGTGTCGCAACCTGCGGCGGCCCAGCCGGGTACGACGCCGCAAGGACCGAGCCACGGCAGCGGCAATGCTAACGGCGCGCCGCAGTACCAAATCCACGATTTCGAAACCTTGCTGGCCGCCGCGCCGCTGGCGCCCGCCGTGCGCACGCTGTCTGACGAAATCGCGTTCTGGCTGTATTCATCCGGCTCTACCGGCAAGCCCAAGGGCGTGGTCCACACCCATGGCAACCTGTGGCACACGGCCGAGCTCTACGCCAAACCCGTGCTGGGCATCCGCGAAGACGATGTGGTGTTCTCGGCCGCCAAACTGTTCTTTGCCTATGGCCTGGGCAACGGGCTGACCTTTCCCTTGTCGGTCGGCGCCACCGTCATCCTGATGGGTGAACGCCCCACGCCCCAAGCCGTGTTCCAACGCCTGACGCGCCATCGCCCCACCGTGTTCTACGGCGTGCCCACGCTGTACGCCAGCATGCTGGCATCCCCCGACCTGCCGCCGCGCGACCAGGTGGCGATGCGCGTATGCACGTCGGCTGGTGAAGCGTTGCCCCGCGATATTGGTGAGCGCTTCACGCGGCATTTCGGCTGTGAAATCCTGGACGGCATCGGCTCTACCGAGATGCTGCACATCTTCATTTCGAACCAGACCGGCCAGTTGCGCTATGGCACCACCGGCAAACCCGTGCCGGGCTACGAAGTGCAGTTGCGCGATGACAGCGGCATGCCCGTTGCGCCCGGCGCCATCGGCGACCTGTACATCAAGGGGCCCAGCGCGGCGCTGATGTACTGGAACAACCGCGACAAGACGCGCCAGTGCTTTCTGGGCGACTGGCTCAAAAGCGGCGACAAATACACCTGTGATGCCGACGGCTACTACACCTACGCCGGCCGCAGCGACGACATGATCAAGGTCAGCGGCCAATACGTGTCGCCCGTGGAAGTGGAAAACATTCTGGTGCAGCACGAAGCCGTGCTGGAAGCCGCCGTGATCGGCGTGCCGGACCACGATGGCCTCGTCAAGACCAAGGCCTATGTGGTGCTGCGCCCCGGCTTCGAACCGGACGCCACGACCGGCGCCGCGTTGCAAAGCTATGTGAAGCAGCACCTGGCGCCCTTCAAGTACCCGCGCCACATCAACTTCACCGAAGAGCTGCCCAAGACGGCCACCGGCAAGATCCAGCGGTTCCGCTTGCGGCAGTTGGAAGAGTCCACGTTATGAAGGCGGCGTCCACGCACGCGCGCCTTTGCCCAATCCCGGCGGCCGCCGATGGTGTCGGCGCGTTGGATACACCCGGTTGAGCCCGGTCCCCTAGCAGTGCAAGCCCAGCCGCCAGCCTTATAACAAGCACGGAGACAAACCATGAATCACGCCCTGACCCGGGCCGCGATTGCCGCGGCCCTGACGTTCGCCGCCAGCGGCGCGCAGGCTGCCGACAAGATCAAAGTCGGCTTCATGCTGCCCTACAGCGGCACCTTCGCCGCGCTAGGCACCGCCATCGAAAACGGCTTCAAGCTGTATGTTGCCGAGCAAGGCGGCAAGCTGGGCGGGCGCGAGATCGAATACTTCAAGGTCGATGACGAGTCCAACCCCGCCAAGGCCGCCGAAAACGCCAACCGCCTGATCAAGCGCGATCAGGTCGATGTGCTGATCGGCACGGTGCACTCGGGCGTGGCGATGGCGCTGGCCAAGGCCGCCAAAGATAGCGACACCACGCTCATCGTCACCAACGCCGGCGCCAACGCCATCACCGGCCCGCTGTGCGGCCCCGGTATCTTCCGCACGTCGTTCACCAACTGGCAGCCCGCGTACGCGATGGGTCCGGTCGCATTCAACAAGGGCCACAAGACGGCCGTCACCATCACGTGGAAGTACGCGGCGGGCGACGAAGCCATTGGCGGCTTCAAGGAAGGGTTCGAGAAGGCGGGCGGCAAGGTCGTCAAGGAACTGAGCCTGCCCTTTCCCAACGTGGAATTCCAGTCGCTGCTGACCGAGATCGCCGCCACCAAGCCCGACATGGTGTTCACCTTCTTTGCGGGCGGCGGCGCGGTGAAGTTCGTGCAGGACTATCACGCGGCAGGCCTGGACAAGACCATTCCGCTGTACGGCTCGGGCTTCTTGACCGACGGCACCTTGCAGGCGCAGGGCGCATCCGCGCAAGGGCTGCTCACCACGCTGCATTACGCCGACGGCCTGAACACGCCGCGCGACAACGCCTTCCGTGCCGACTACGCCAAGAACTACAACATGCCGCCCGACGTGTACGCCGTGCAAGGCTATGACGCGGCGCAGCTGATGCAGTCGGGCCTGACCGCCGTGAAGGGAGACTTTTCCAAGAAGGCCGACTTCCGCACCGCCATGCGCGGCGCCACGGTAGACAGCCCGCGCGGGCCGTTCACGCTGTCGCCCGCCGGCAACCCGGTACAGGACATCTACCTGCGCCGTGTGGACGGCTTGGAAAACAAGGTGGTGGACGTTGCCGTGAAGAAGCTCGCCGACCCGGCGCGCGGCTGCAAGCTTTAACCCCCGTCCGCGCCCGGAGGCCCCATGGACATCAGCATCCTGCTTATTCAAAGCCTGAACGCATTCCAGTACGGCTTGCTGCTGTTCCTGGTGGCCAGCGGCCTGACGTTGATCTTCGGCATCATGGGCATCATCAACCTGGCCCATGGCAGCTTCTACATGATCGGCGCCTACATGGCGTTTGCGCTGGGGCCGGTGGTGGATCGATGGCTGGGCGGCGGCTTCATCGCCACGCTGGCCGTATGCGTGCTGCTGGCGGCGGTGCTGGGCTATTTTCTGGAAGCCGCCTTTTTCAGCTACCTGTATCACCGCAACCATCTTCAACAGGTGTTGATGACGTACGGGCTGATCCTGGTGTTTGAAGAGCTGCGCAGCATACTCGTCGGCAACGATGTCCATGGCGTGCCGCTGCCGGCGTGGTTGCAGGGCAGCATCTCGCTGGGCGGCGTGATGACGTATCCCGTCTACCGGCTATTCATCTCGGCCGTGGGCATTGCGGTGGCGCTGCTGCTGTACTGGGTCATCACGCGCACGCGGCTGGGCATGATGCTGCGCGCGGGCGCCAGCAACCGCGAGATGACGGGGTCGCTGGGCATCGACGTCAACAAGCTGTACCGGCTGGTGTTCGCGGCCGGCGTGGCGCTGGCCGCGCTGGCGGGCACCATCGCCGCGCCCGTGTCATCCGTGTATCCCGGCATGGGCAACGGCGTACTGATCATCTGCTTTGTGGTGGTGGTGATTGGCGGCATCGGGTCAATCCGGGGCGCGTTCCTGGCCGCCATGCTGGTGGGCTTTGTGGAAACCTTCGGCCAGGTGCTGTTCCCGTCGGCGGCGGGAGTGCTGGTGTATGTGTTGATGGCGTTCATTCTTCTTTGCAAGCCCGAAGGGCTGTTCAAACAGGGCTAGCCATGCAGAAACTTCTCCCCTTTGCGACGCTGCTGGCGCTGGCCGCGTTTGCCTTTAGCGGCAGTGATTACTACACCGGTCTTGCCATCAAGGTGATGATCTACGCCATCTTCGCGCTGAGTCTGCAATTGCTGGTGGGCGGCGCGGGCCTGGTCAGCCTGGGGCATGCGGCGTTTTTCGGCATAGGCGCCTACATGGCGGCCTTGCTGTCACCCGAATCGGAAGCAGCGAGCCTCGTGTGGCTGCTGCCGGCGGCGCTGCTGGCGGCCGCCATCTATGCCGTGATGACCGGCGCGCTGGCGCTGCGCACGCGCGGCGTGTACTTCATCATGGTCACGCTGGCCTTTGCGCAAATGGCGTACTACGTGTTCCATGACACCAAGGTGGGCGGCGGCAGCGATGGCATCTATCTGTACTTCCGGCCTGAACTGTCGTTGGGAGGCTGGACGCCGTTCGACCTGTCCAACGCCACCACGTTCTACTTCTTCGTCCTCGTGTGCCTGGCGCTGACGTGGGGTTTTCTGGCGCTGCTGCGGCGCTCGCCGTTTGGCGCGGCGCTGGCTGGCATCCGCATCAATGAACAGCGCATGCGCGCGGCGGGCTATTCCACCTACCCGTACAAGCTGACGGCCTATGTCGTGGGCGCGGTGCTGGCCAGCC
>CAJYKY010000432.1 GCA_913775005.1 uncultured Achromobacter sp. | reverse complement strand
TGGTGACGGCACTGGCCGCGTGTACGTCCTTGCCCAAGCCGATTGCCGGCGCCAGCCCCGAAGCGTTTTCGCGCATCGGCCGCTTCGCGATCACCGTCAATGAAGAAGGCGGCAAGCAAAATGCCGTGCAGGGCGGGTTTTCGTGGTCGGACGACGGCAGCCGCTATGTGCTGGATTTGACCAACCCGCTGGGTTCCACCGAAGCGCGCGTGGAAGGCCGGCCTGGCTCGGCCAGCTTGACCAAAGCCGATGGCACGCGCCTGGAAGCCGACAACCCGGATGCCTTGGCCGAAGAAGCGCTGGGCAGCAGCATGCCGGTGTCGGGCCTGCGTGACTGGCTGCGCGGCAAGCTGGCGGCGCAGCCCGAACCCTCGGACCTGGTCCGCGATGACCTGGGCCGCCCCTCGCGCTTTGAGCAGGGCGGCTGGCGCGCCAACTTGTCGCGCTACGACGCGCTGGGACCGCAACTGCTGGTTCTTGAACGCCAGGAACCCGGGCGCCGCATTCTGCTGCGGCTGGTCGTCAACCAGCCCTGATCTTGCAGACACGAACGCCGGGCTACCATGCCCGGCGTTTTGCAATCTGGCAAACAAGCCCGGCAAAGCGGCGCGTGTGATGCCTTGAAGTAATCCACCCCCACTGAATAATTCGCTCCAGCCTGCGCGCGGCCACCCCGTGCGCAGACCGCTAGTGCGGCGGCGACCACCCTGTTGCCGCCTTTATGGAGAAAGCCAATGTTCAGGAACACGCGCATCGCGACGATGCTGTTGGGAATCATCGCGATATTTTTTACGTTTCAACTGCTCGTGGGCAGCATGGGGCTGGTTGCATTGCGCCAGACTAACCAGGACGTCGGTCAGCTCTACCGCTTGTCATCGCAACAGGTCAACGCGGTCAATAGCGCGGCGTTGTCATTGGTGGCAGCCCGCACCGACCTGAGCCGCTACGCCACGCGCGTGGCCCAAGGCAATACCGCCGACACCACGTCGCTGCGCCAGGCGCGTCAGCGCATTGCGTCCGGCGACCGCGCCTTCCAAGGCTTTGCCGGCAGCCTGTCGGCCGACGAGAAGGCCGCTGCGGCCAGCCTGATCCAGGCCTATGAGGCGCTAAGCGCCAACCTGCAAAGCGTGGGCCGGGTGCTCGAAGCGGGCGACATGGACGCCTACTTCAAACAAGGCACGCAACAGGTGCAAGAGCGCCTGGTCAGTGAGCGCGACGCGTTCATGGTGCGCGCCGAAGAAACCGGGCAGTCGGTCATGGATGAGATTTCCTTGTTCAACACGCTGTTCACGTCCTTGCTGGGCGGGATTCTGGCGCTGGGTCTGGCCATGGCCGTCGGCGCACATGTGATGATCCGCCGGATGATCGTGCGGCCCTTGCTGGATGCGGGTGAGGTCTTTCGCCGCATTGCCGACGGCGATCTGACGCGCCGCGTGCCCGACCAGGGCAAGAACGAAGTGGGCGCGCTGTTGACCGCGCTGAAGGGCATGCAGGACAGCCTGGTGCGCACGGTGTCTGCCGTGCGGCGCGGCGTGGATGAAATCAACGTGGGCGCGCGCGAAATCTCGTCGGGCAATGCCGACTTGTCCAGCCGCACGGAAGAGCAGGCGGCATCGCTGGAAGAAACCGCCGCCAGCATGGAGCAACTGGCCTCCACCGTGAAGCAGAACGCGGGTACGGCGCAGGAAGCGAACCGCATGGTGGCCACGTCGGCATCGGTGGCACAGCGTGGCGGCGAGGCTGTCGCCAGCGTGGTGGAAACCATGCACGCGATCTCGGGCAGCTCGTCGCGCATTGCCGACATCGTGGGCGTGATCGACGGCATCGCGTTTCAAACCAACATCCTGGCGCTGAACGCCGCCGTTGAAGCGGCGCGTGCGGGCGAGCAGGGCAAGGGGTTTGCGGTGGTGGCCAGCGAGGTGCGCACTCTGGCGCAACGCAGTGCGGCGGCAGCCAAGGAAATCAAGCAGCTCATCGAAGACTCGGTGCAGAAGGTGGGCAAGGGCTCTGAACAAGTAGGCAGCGCGGGCGCGACGATGCGCGAAATCGTGGAATCGGTGCAACGCGTGGCGCAGCTGATGGGCGAGATCTCGGCGGCGTCTGACGAGCAGGCCACGGGCATCGACCAGGTCAATCGCGCCGTGTCGCAGATGGACAGCGTGACGCAGCAGAACGCGGCGCTGGTGGAAGAGGCCGCTGCAGCGGCCGGCGCGCTGGAAGAGCAGGCGCGTCAGCTGGCTGGCGCGGTATCGGTCTTCAAGCTGCCCGGCGGGCAGGTGATCGATGCGCCCGCCGCACGCCTGGGCGGTGTCGGTGCGCCGCAGTTGGCGTAATCACGCCTTAACGCGTGGCGGGTGACGGACGCGGTTCGGGGTTATCGCGAGACAGCGATGTGTACAGGTTCGCCATGTAGCACAGCAACACCACCGAAAAAGGCAGGCCGCAAAGCACCACGGCAGTCTGCATCGCATTGAAGTTGCCCGCCAGCAGCAGGCCGACGCCCAGCAGGGTGGTCAGCGCCGCCCAGAAAATGCGCAGCCAGATCGGTGCGTCGTGTCCAGCGTCGGCATGGCGCGCCGACAGGTTGGCGATCATCAGCGTGCCTGAGTCCACCGGCGTCAGGAACAGCATGAACGACATCAGCACGCCCACCGCCGCCACGATTTTCGTCATGGGCAAAAATTCCATCAGCTTGTAGAACGCCATTGGCGGGTCGGCCAGCGCGGTTGCGCCCAGGCTGGCCGCGCCCTCGTTCATGACAAGGTTGATGGCGGTGTTGCCGAAGATGGACAGCCACGCCAGCGTGAAGCCCAGCGGCACCAGCATCACGCCAAAGATCAATTCACGGATGCGGCGGCCGCGCGAGATGCGGGCGATGAACATACCGACGAACGGCGCCCAGCCTATCCACCATGCCCAGTAGAAGATCGTCCAGGAACTGGTCCAGCGCGTGGCTTGCGGGTCATACAGATACAGGTCAAAGCTCTTGGATAGAAATGCGTTCAGGTAATCGCCCAGGTTCTGCACCAGCCCGTCCAGCAGCAGCCGGGTCGGGCCGGCCAGGAAAATGAACAGCAGCAGCAGGCACATCAAGTACGTATTCAGGCGGGACAGCACCGCGATGCCGCGCTTGATGCCTAGCGCTGCGGCGCCCGTGGCGACGGTCATCATGATGACGACGATGGGCACCTGCGCCGCCGCCGTGTCGGGCACCCCCAGCAGGTAGCCAAGCCCCGCGTGCAGCAGCAGCGCACCCAGGCCCAGGTTCGTCACCATGGATACGATGGTGGCCAGCACGCCGAAGGCATCGACGGCGTGGCCCAACCCTTTGGGTAGCGGCCGCCCCAGCATGCCTTGCAGCGGCGACCGCAACGCCAGCGGCATCTGGCGGCGGTAGGCGAAGTACGCCAGCGCGGTGGCCGTCAGCGCATACAGCGTCCAGCCGTGGATGCCCCAATGCAGAAAGGTCAGCGCCAGCGCATTGCGCGCGGCTTCCTTTGTGCCGCCCGCGCCGGCCGGCGGCAGAAGGAAGTGGTCCAGAGGTTCGTAGACGCCGTAGTACACCAGCGCGATGCCGATGCCCGATGAGAACAGCATCGACACCCAGGACAGGTAGCTGAATTCCGGCTGCTCGTCGTCGGCGCCCAAGCGGAGCGCGCCGTGGCGCGACAACGCCAGCCATAGCGCAAAGGCTACGCTGGCCCCCATGGCCAGCATGTAGTACCACCCGAAGTGCGCAGAAACCTGTAGCTGTGTGGATTCCAGCCACGCTTGAGAGGCGTCCGGATACAGGATGAGCAGCGCGCCGATGATCAGCACAGCGGCCGACACGCTGATGAACACGACGGGATTGGTCTGCGCGATCCAGCTGCATTTTTGCGGCGCGGCCCCCGTTGCCCGCGCCGTGTCTTCCCCTTGTTGACGCACCGCTGTCTCCCCTTGTTGTGGTGATTCTGCTTGGGTGCTGCCTGTGGTGTGCTGCCTGCTTTTTGCTGCCTGCCTTCTGCTGCCTGCTTTTTTTGCCTGAAGCGCGTGGTTGCGCCCCAGGTTCGTCGCACCTTACCGGTTTTATATTGAACGATCAATCAATTTAACTTAGACTTTGCCGCAGTCCACACCGGAGCCGCGCGCACCATGCCCAAAGTCGGAATGCAACCGATACGCTGCAATCAGCTCATTCAAGCCACGCTTCATTCCATCGACGAGGTCGGCCTGGCAGAAAGCTCCATCGCGCATATCGCCCGCGCCGCCAAGCTGTCCACCGGCATCATCAGCCACTACTTCGGCGACAAGGACGGCTTGCTGGAAGCCACCATGCGCGAACTGCTGCGCAACCTGCGGGACTCGGTCTTGCGCGCGCGCCTTGCCGCGGCCCCGGATCCCCGCGCCCAATTGCGCGCCATCATCGACGGCAATTTCGTGCCTACCCAAGTGTCGGACAGCGCCATGCGCGCGTGGCTGACGTTCTGGGCGGCCAGCATGCACCAGCCGCGCCTTCGCCGCTTGCAGCGCGCCAACGATCGCCGGCTGTATTCCAACCTGTGCTGCCAATTCCTGCGCGTCATGCCGCAAGCCGACGCGCGCGTCGCCGCAAGAGGCCTGGCCGCGATGGTCGACGGCCTGTGGCTGCGTGGCAGCCTGATGGGCGCGGCCGTCATCGCCGAACCGGCGCGCGGCATCGCTTACGACTATGTCGACCTGCTGCTTGCACGCAGCCAACTCGGGGAGCGTCCCGCCTTGGACCCGCCCTTACTTTGACAACAGGAGGGCCTTCCATGCCCTTGCCGATTCAGCAACTCTACATCCATGGCCGGCGTACCAACGCCATCAGCAGCAAGACGATCACCACGGTGAATCCCGCCAACGGTGCGGTGCTGGCAGAGGTGCAGGTGGCCGCCCGGCAGGATATCGACCGCGCCGTGGCCAGCGCGCAAGAGGGGCAGAAGGTGTGGGCCGCGCGCACCCCGGCGCAACGCGCGCGGGTGCTGCTCAAAGCGGCGCAATTGCTGCGCGAACGCAATGACGAATTGGCCGAACTTGAAACGCTGGACACGGGCAAGCCGCTGTCCGAAACGCGCAGCGTAGACATCGCCACGGGCGTGGACGTCATCGAGTACTACGCGGGCCTGGCCGCCGCCGTCGAAGGCGTGCAGGTGCCATTGCGCGACACCAGTTTCTTCTACACGCGGCGCGAGCCGCTGGGCGTCATTGCCGGCATCGGCGCGTGGAACTATCCCGTTCAAATCGCCATGTGGAAGTCCGCCGCGGCCCTGGCCACCGGCAACGCCATGGTCTTCAAGCCCGCTGAAATCACGCCGCTGACGGCGTTGCGATTGGCCGAGATCTACACCCAGGCGGGCCTGCCCAACGGCGTGTTCAACGTGGTGCTGGGCAGCGGCCGAGAAATTGGCGATTGGCTCACCAGCCACCCCGGCATCGCCAAGGTGTCGTTCACAGGCGGCGCAGACACCGGCAAGCATGTGATGGCCACGGCGGCCAGCTCCACGCTCAAGAGCGTCACGCTGGAATTGGGCGGCAAGTCTGCGCTGATCGTGTTGCCCGATGCCTGCGTAGAACGTGCGGCAGACATCGCCGTGATGGCCAACTTCTTCAGCTCCGGTCAGGTGTGCACCAACGGCACGCGCGTATTCGTGCACCAGTCTTTGAAAGCCGCGTTCGAAGCCGCCGTACTCGTGCGCGTGGCGCGCATCCGCATTGGCGACCCGAGCGACCCCGCCACCAACTTCGGCCCCTTGGCCAGCTTCACGCACATGGATCATGTGCTGAGCTGGATCGAGATCGGCAAGCGCGAAGGCGCCAATCTGCTGGCGGGCGGCGTGCGCATGATTGAAGGCGCGCTGGGCAAGGGCGCGTTCGTGGCGCCCACGGTGTTTTCAGACTGCACCGACAACATGGAAATCGTGCGCGAAGAAATCTTCGGCCCCGTCATGTGCATTCTTTCTTTCGACAACGAAGACGACGTCATCACCCGCGCGAACGACAGCCGCTATGGCCTGGCAGCGGGCGTGGTCAGCAATGACCTCACCGCGGCGCATCGCATTGCGCACCGCTTGCAGGCGGGCATCTGCTGGATCAACACCTGGGGCGAATCGCCTGCGCAGATGCCGGTGGGCGGCTACAAGCAATCGGGCATCGGCCGCGAAAACGGCCTGGAAGCGCTGGCGCAATACACGCAGACCAAATCCGTGCAAGTAGAGCTGGGGCCGTTCACGTCGGTGTTCTGAACACGCGCCGCGTGACTTCGCGGGCGCCAGTCATCGCGCTGGCCGCCCGCTGACCTGTATGCATTGGGG